>JAFZEK010000203.1 GCA_017560705.1 Bacteroidales bacterium
ATGAATATCAACAGCTTCTTGCAGCTTTGGTGCAATCTTCTTGCGGGCATCATATACCTTCTTTAAGATTTTTATGTCCAATCCGTAGGATACGATGAAGTCGAACAAGACTTTTTCCAGCTGGACGTTA
Organism: Bacteroidales bacterium; assembly: GCA_017560705.1. Classification (GTDB taxonomy): domain Bacteria; phylum Bacteroidota; class Bacteroidia; order Bacteroidales; family P3; genus HGM05376. Next base: position 131 of record JAFZEK010000203.1, read on the forward strand.
GAAGGTGCCATATCAATCAACCACTCAATCTGTTTAGAAGATGGGGTGATTGTCTCAATTGCGTAACGCAGTAGCTCGAATTGTTTGTCACTCACCATTGAATTCAAATAGTGGGCTTTTAGAACTCTTTTATGGAGTACTAATTTGCGACAATACTCGTTCTTTGAAGCCCAAAGCTCTTCTTCTTCTTCTGAGGTTATGCAGATTGGAGAGAAGTTGTTGTAGCCGAACGCATTGATGAAGCAGCCAAGGTTTCTTAATCCAGTGTAGCAGGTGTTTTCCATTTGGCGAAACCCTTTTAAGGTATTAGCCATTATGGAGTATAGTCCCAGTGTTGTATTTTTTACCTCATTTCCTTTTTCGTAAACGAGGTTAACCTCTTCATCATCGTAAGATTTAAAGAGATTTTTAAGAATTTCAGGGGTTAATCCAAGAACCTTTATAAAGTTTCTCTTTTCCTCTATACTGTTTGAGATTTCAAACAGCTCCATTGCAGCATCCTTGCTCATCTTTTGTAAAAGTAGGTAATCTTTTTTGGCTAGCCAGTATTCAATCTGCTGTTTGCGAGAATAATCGGTTAGCTTAAAATAGTCATACTTATATCTTTGCTGAGCATCAATAAACGCGATGCGTTTATTGGGAGGGCAAAGAGAGGTTTTGATGAACCAATCCCACCAGATAAACCCGCAAAGGTACATTGCGGTAGCGTGAATGTATTCTAATTTGTTGTTCTTTCGTTTCTTGTATATTATTTTGGCGGCAGTTTCTGCCGAGATAAGATATACAAGTGGCAACCAGATGATTGATGCTAGTGCATCGATCAACATAATTAGGAATGAAATCACACCAATCACGAAAGTAAGCAATTGCGTGCTGAATGTACGCAAACACTTTAGACTTGTTTTTACTGCTTTTTTTGTAACACTTGCAGTTGTGTTTTTTGAATCTGTAGCCATACGTATTATTTTTTTAGGCTACCCCTTAGCTTCTAATCGGGATAATGAATAATTAGGTTCGTTGTTTTGAGAAGCACTTGCAAAACAACACCAATCCTTGGATTTGCTCCATATTAGCCATTATACAAATCAGAAACTGAGTAGAACACAACGCAGTAACATCGACTTTTAATAAAGACCATAATAGACATAATACTTAGATTAGTGAGGGTATTATATTGTGATTTGGAAATTTTGTCAACAATGTATTGAAGTAAATTTTTAACAATTTTATGATATTTATGTAAAAAATAGGGGAAAAATGATGAAAAAACACAAGATGAAAGTTAAAGAGCCATATTTTAGCTTGTTACGAGATGGTAAAAAGACAATAGAATTAAGGTTGTTTGATGAAAAAAGAAGAAAAATAAATGTGGGCGATGAAATAACATTTGTTTGTTTTGAAAATGAGGAGAGATTTTTTATATCAAAGGTTGTTAGGTTATATAAAGCAAATAGTTTTAATGAATTGTGCAGTCAATTTGATTGTCTGAAGGCAGGATTTGTAAATAAGGAAGAACTAATTTGTGTTTTAAGTGAATTTTATAGTGCAGAAATGCAAGAAAAAAATGGTGTTATTGGAATTGAGATAGGTTAAAAAAGGTTGATTTGTTGTGAAAAATATGATATGATTAGTTTAGGTTATGAGTTAGGGAAATGTAGGGAGATATTGTTATGAGTGGTAAATGGGAATCTTTAGCAATGGCAGCAGTTGTGTCAGCATCATTAAACGCGAATGCTATGGAAAATAACAATATTGTAAATGAGGATAATTCTACAAAAATAGAAACACAAACTCAACGTTCGGATAGTCTTATTGTTGATGATATGAGTGTGTCATGGCAAGCTGTTCAATCAAGGGAAGAACTTGCTAAAGAAATGAAAGAAGATTCCGAAAATGCTCATGCTGTGGTTGATAAACTTGAAGATTATAAATGTTCAACTTCAGAAAAAAGTGCTCAAAAACATGGTGCAACATATGATGTTAGAGTTAATAAAACCGTTGATAATGTAGATAAAGCTGTTTCAACGACAATTATTGAAAAAGTTGATGGAAAAAATAAAGATACGTATAATTTTGAATATGAGCGTGAATCGTTTGATTCGTTTGATGGGTATTCTAAAAGAGTAATTACAGCAGAAGTTATAGAGACTACAAATGAAAAAGGTGAAGTTGAAACATGGGAAAGAACTGATGCTGAAAAACGACATGTTGATCCAAGTGCTGTTAGTGAATATTTAGGTGATGATGTAGTTTTTGAACATGAGAAGATTAGTAAAGAGAAGCATTATTATGATGAGGGAGAGTGTGTTAAAATAGAAAAACATGATGAACAAAAATCTCCAAGTTATGCTAAAAGATTTGATGAAGTTAAAAAAACTAATAAAGATGGGGTAGAAGAAACCATCCTTGCTAATGCTTATCGAACAGAAAATGGGCAAAATGTATATGTTGGAGCAATGAAAGGGGAAGACGAGTTTTTAGCGAGTAGAACTGAGGATGGAGGAAAGGCTTATTTATCTAAAAAAGGTGATAAAGCAACAGAAGTTAGAATGAATGCAAATGGAGAAATACGTGGAAAAAAGGATAATTCCGGAGAAATAACGGAGTTATCTGCAAGAAAATCTAAGCGTTTATTTAAAAAATTAGGAAGATTAGCAAATAGATATATTAGAAAAATAAGCGATGAAAGAAATGTAGATAGGTATGTAAATTCTGTGCCTGATGTTGAAAATAATGATCGTAGTTTAGGAGATTATTTTGATAATAAAGTAGATATGAATGAGGTTAATAAAATTCAAGAAGGAAGAAAAGATGATTATCAAGAGAGATTTGAGGATAAATCAAGTATTTCTGCAGAAGAAGTTGCTATAGAGAAAATGGCGGAATTTGGCGGAAAAGAAGTGGTAACTGATAAAGTAGAAGATAATGCTAAAGAAATGAGTGATGCTGGTAAAAAACTATCAGA
>JAFZEK010000204.1 GCA_017560705.1 Bacteroidales bacterium
TCTATAAATAATAATACAAATAAATAAGAAGAAATAAAGTCATGAAAGTAGCAGTAACACACGAAAACGGACAAATATTTGGTCATTTTGGCAGAACTGAAACATTTAAAGTCTACGAAATAGAGAACGGACAAATCGTTTCATCGCAAGTAGTAGGCACCGACGGGCAAGGTCATGGAGCATTGGCTATAATCCTCAACGATATGCAAATTGATGCATTAATATGTGGAGGAATAGGCGGAGGAGCACAGCATGCATTGGCTCAACTTGGCATAAAACTCTACGGAGGTTGCTATGGTAGCTGCGACGATGCCGTGCAAGCTCTTATAGAAGGACGTTTGGAATATAACCCGCATGTGCAATGTGGTCATCACCATAACGAACACGGCGAAGATGGGCATACCTGTGGAAGCCACGGATGCGGCAGTGGTCATTGTCACTAATGAACATCAAAACAAAAAAAAGTTCTTGCTTCACAAGTATGCAAGAACTTTTTTTTCATCATAGGCATGCAGTAGCAGCCTGATAACCTTGCTCATATAAGTCGAGCAATTTGGACGTATCTTTTTCCATTCGCCCCACTGTTATCGGCTTAGTTGGACGTATAACAACCAACTCACCTTTGTCCTCTAATTCTTCTACTAGTGCTATCTGCCTATTGTACATCATATTCCTCTGAGCTATAGCTTCTCTTAGGTTTGGATACTTCTTATAAAAGAATGATGGCACTTTGGATTCTTCGTCTTTTTTTCTATAACCTTTATTGCGAGTAAGCACCACCACATTATTGTTGTAGCCCAATTCTCTGGCTCTCAACAGAGGTATGCTATCGGCAATGCCGCCATCTAACATCGGTGTTCCGTCGACGTATGCTATCGGGCACACAAATGGCAAACTGCTAGAAGCTTTCACTATGTCTATTATACGTTTTGGGTTGTGCTTTTCGTCGTAGTAACAAGCTTTGCCAGTGGTACAGCTTGTAGTTACCATCTCATACTTTTCATTGCATGTTGCAAAAGCGGTATAATCGTATGGCACAATTTCTTCGGGAAAGGTGTGAAACATCAGGTCAAAATCCATAATATTTCCTTTCTTTATCAGGTGTTTTATACCTATGAAATGGTATTTATCCAACATATCGATATTGCTATACTTAGCACGTCCTCTTTGTCCCGACATATAAGACAGCCCATTACATGCTCCGGCACTTACACCTATGGTGTAGGGAAATCTAATTCCTTTATCCATAAAGCAATCTAGTACGCCACTGGTGAACACTCCTCGCATTCCTCCGCCTTCAAGTATAAGCCCCGATTGTGGGGTGACTGTTATCTTTTTCATTTAGTAGTGGTTAATTATTAGCATTAAAAAACAAGATAATATAAGAGATTTTGTGTGCTTAATGTTCAAAGGAAGTGCTAGTTTTTTCCTCCAAAGTCTCTACAAGAAAGGTTATAGGTCGGAAACCGTCGTTGCACGAAAGCATAGCCGAATAGGGATTCTTCATCCATCCGTCGAAGAAGTTACCACCACCTTGCGACAGCTCTTCCACGAAAGGCAGCAAGGTTTGCCACGCACTGTCGCACAAGCCGTCGGGCTTCTGACAGTCGATTACTAAAAATGTTTGCCCCACCATAATATCGCAAGCATGAGTTATAGGGTTTTCGTATTCTTGCATAAGATCGGGATACTCGGTCTTACGCATGGCGGTTATCTTTATTGTTTTAATCATAGGAAAGAGCATAGAAAAAGAAAGCTGCCTACTTGGCAGCTTCCATATATTGTTCTAACAAACGTTGTACGTATTTGCCAAACACATCAAATTCAATATTCACCACCGTACCTTTTTGGAAGTTATGAAAATTGGTTACTTGGTATGTGTAGGGTATAATGGCAACGGAAAACATGCCTTTTTCCGAATCTACGACAGTAAGGCTCACACCATTTATGGATATAGAGCCTTTAGGCACTGTAATATTCTTATTGGCAGTGAAATCGTATTCGAAATAAAAACGCCAACTACCATTTTCGTCTACAACCTTTGTGCAAATAGCAGTTTGATCCACATGTCCTTGCACTATGTGTCCATCAAAACGGCCATCCATACGCATGGAGCGTTCAACATTTACCTCCGAGCCCACCTTCCAAGTGCTTAGGTTGGTCTTAAGCATGGTTTCATCCATGGCAGTAACTACATATTGTTTCTTTTCTTTATCCACCGAAACAACGGTAAGGCAACAGCCATCGTGTGCCATACTTTGGTCTATAGCCAATTCATCAGCAAAGTCCACTTCCAAAGTAAAATGAAAGTTGGTCTTATCTTGTTCTATATTTACAACCTTAGCGGTCTTTTCTACTATTCCTGTAAACATATCTGTATCGTCTTAGTTTATATGTTATATAATACTATAAGTTTTGTTGATAATAATCAAACATCTTCTTGTACAAGTGCAAACGATCTGTACCTCTTACATTGTGTGGATGATGAGGATAAACGAAATAGTCTAGTTGCTTTTTAGCTCTTATACAAGCGTCGATAAATTCTAACGAATGTTGCCACAACACTGTTGGGTCTTCAGCACCATGGATAACCAACAATTTACCATCCAAAGAGTTTACTTTACCTAGCAAGCTAGTGCTTTGGTATCCGACAGGGTTTTCTTGAGGTGTATCCATATAGCGTTCGCCATACATCACTTCGTACCACTTCCAATCAATAACCGGACCACCGGCACATCCTACTTTGAACACATCGGGATGGGTAAGTTTAAGACTTATAGTCATAAATCCACCATAGCTCCATCCTTCTACACCAATGCGGTCAGCATCCACGTAGGGCAAAGTTTTTAAGAAGTCTACACCTTTCATTTGGTCGGCCATTTCAGCTACACCTAGGTTGCGATGTATTATACTTTCAAATTCAAAACCACGGTTGTCGGTACCACGGTTGTCTACAGTGAATACCACATATCCTTGTTGTGCTAAGAATAAGAAATAAAGATTAGCACCTGCCAACCAACTTTCAGTTACCATTTGCGAATGAGGACCACCATAAACATAAACCAAAGTAGGATGTTTCTTACCGTCGTTATAATTAATAGGTTTTATAAGACGATAGCAAAGGTCGGTAACACCGTCGGCAGATTTTATAGTACCTACCTCTATTTCGGGCATAATATAGCTAGCAAGAGGATTAGGCGATGTGTGTATTTCTTTTACAGTTTTAGCTTTGTCGTTTACAAGCAATGCTTTGTATGGAACAGTGGTACTGCTATACATGTCTATGAACATATTACCTTTATTGCTCACTATTATGGAGTGAGTACCTTTTTCGGGTGTTATGCGTGCAATGTTTCCGGTCTTTAGATCTACACTATAGGCAGCACGTTCCATTGGGTTTTCGATATTGGAATAGAAGAACACTTTTTCGGCTTTAGCGTCGAAGCCTATAATAGATTGCACTTCAAAGTTTCCTTTGGTCACCTGTTTCAACAGATTACCATCGGTGTTGTACAGATATATATGCTTGTATCCATCGCGTTGGCTTAGCCATAGGAAATGATTGGCATTGTTAGGCACAAACACAAGTCCATCTGTAGGTTCTACATAGCGGTTGTTCTTTTCTTCGAATAGCACTTTGTCTAGTTCGCCAGTTTCCACATTGTAACGTTCTAGCCATAGATGATTTTGTCCACGATTTATTTTGGCTATATATACAAATCTTTCATCGGGGCTCCAACTTATGTTGGTAAGATAATTCTCCCGTTCAGCCACAGAAGTGTCTTTCCTCGACTTTAGATAGATTGTTTTATCATTTAAAGTGTTGTAAACACCAACTTCCACTTCATGACTTTTCATACCAGCCATAGGATAAGTTTCAGGAACTGTTTCGGCAACACGCAATGCGGTGTTCACAATAGGATAATCAGTCACCATGCTTTGATCCATCTTATAGAATGCTAAAAGATTGCCTTTTGGCGACCAAAAAGTTCCTTTTTCAATACCGAACTCACTACGATGCACAGATTGACCATATACAACATTAACATTATCGTGGTCGGAAAATTTCTTTTCTTTGCTACCTCTCACCACATATAGGTCGTTGCCTTTTGTATATGCATATTGGTAAGTATCCTTATTTATATCTATGTTTTCAGCATGTAGAGGGTATTCCAAAGGATTGGTTATAGTCTTAGATTTCAAGTTATAGACATACATCTTGCCTTTGGCGAAAAACGAGAACTCACGTTCGTTGATGAACGATACATTAGGGAAATACTTTAATGTTTCGCCTTTTATGCTTTTAAGGGCTTCGTTCAGCTGATCCAATGTAAGCAATGGCTTTTCCGATTTGGTAGTAGCTGTATACAGCACATTATCTTTTACAAAAGAATAGTCGTTGGTTTTGCCTATAAACTGCAATCCACGCATACGTGCGGGATACAACGAACCGTCCATAAGTTGGTCGGATGTAAGCATCTTGTCTTGTGCATTGGCACCAAACACAAGCGATGCCAAAAATAGAAATGTTATAATTCTGTATCTCATTGTTTGTATATTATTTGTTATTTAATCCTTTTTTCTGGAATTGCACATACTTCTTACCATCATCATAATATAGTAGAAGTGTATCACCTTCAAGTTTATAGTTGGTTATATTCCTAAAACTATCTATAAATCTTTCCTCCACTTTATTTACTTTCATTCCTGTTTCTCCTCTAAATCCGATTTCCGTCATAAAAGGTGACACGAATTGAATCTCTTTCTTCTTTGTATTTACTTTGTAATAACGCTCAAA
>JAFZEK010000026.1 GCA_017560705.1 Bacteroidales bacterium
ATGTGTATAGGCAAATAGTCATCCAATGCACGGCCGGGATAATATTCTACGTCAAGCATTGCTAAGCTATCTTGGTCGCCATAGTAGAAACATATAGGACCACAGTCGCGATACCAGAAAGCATTACCTTTGGAAATAATAAACTTATAGTTGGTAAGAGGCATACCCTTACGAGCCATAAAGTTCTTTATAGTAACAGAATCTTCTGCATACCAAAGATTAATCCACACCTGAGCACCTTCTTGTATAGCATCAATAAGATTCATGAACACAGGATAGTAAGAAGAAGAAGTATCCATCACACCTACGTATGGACCGTAGCCTCTATCTACCCAACCTTGCATTGGCACATATTCATACAACTCAGCGACTCCATCTAACAACGGCGAAGCATACCAACTAGGATTTTCAGTAGAATAGCAGTCATATGGCCATGTAACAACGATGGCTTCCACTTCTTCCCATTCGCCAGGATACCACATATTAGCAGGCATAGTCACACCTTTAGCACCATTTCCCGACTTGGCTTCTGAAGCCACTGCTATACTTGGTTTTATATCCACCTGACGGGAATTAAAACGTTTGTGATAAGCATCACGCACTTCTTTTGATGTATTCTTATGAAGCTGAGCAGCTTTCTCACGCACTTCTTGTAGCGTGTTTTGTGCTTGAAGCGTTCCCACCAACATGAACGATAACGCACCTAAAATTAATAGTTTCTTCATTATTCTAGTATGTTTATATTGTTTAATTTACTTTTATTTCTATTTCTAAATGACAGCTTAACCACCTATAGTAGCTTTTGTTCTTTTAATAGCAAAAGATTTCCATTCTCTTTTTGTTGCATAGCTTTCTCAAAGAAAATAGAAATCTTTCTGCATTACTTATCTAAAACTATCATTATCTATTATTATTTTGCAATAAGTAGTTTCCTATTGTCCACTGAACCATCTTCTAATAATAGGCTTAAGATATAAGCACCACGCTCATACTTTTGAACATTCCACATATAAGAATAATCGTTCACCTCTACAACGTCCACTACTCTACCATTCATATCCATCATAGTTATAGTAGTAATTATTTCTTTGCTATCCACTACAACTCTGCTTATAGCAGGATTTGGATAAATGGTTATTCTGTTGTCGTTGTCGTCAGCTTCTGTTATAGATACACCATCCACTACAACTTTTACCATCAAAGTATCAGGTTGGCAAGTAGCCGAACGACCTACAACAGTATATTCAGTTGTGGCAATTGGAGTCACAGTTATTACAGGTCTTGTTTCGCCCAAGTCTAGCCACATATAGTTCATAGCCCCCGAAGCAGTAAGAGTAGTGCTTTCGCCCGAAAGTATTGATGTAGCACCATTCACTTCAAGCTCTGGAGTAGCAGCCACGGTCAAGCATATTACTGCCATGCTTTCTTGGGATGTTGTACTATCTACATAAAAATATCTACCAACTTCCATGCCTTCGGTGTTCACTGTTACACTGCCATAAGAGTAAGTGCTACCCAAGCATACAGTGTCTGTAACATAAACGTAAGCCGACGATGGAGAGAATGGCAAGGTCACATTATCTATCCAAGCACAATCGCTACCACGGCTCACCGAACCATCTTTTTCGTAAGAGAAAGTGAAAGTATGAGTACCGGCAGGTACGAAATAAGCGACTCTGGTCCAACTTTGTTCGCCCGAAGTAGAACCTCTATCAGTACCATCTATATAGAAAACTAACTTATCGTAGTTGCTTTCCGACGACACTTTAGCATAGAATGATATAGAATCGTCCACCAAAGAAGTCCACACTATAGATATTTGAGACGATAAAGAATGACCTTCTCCCGAAGCCCATTCTTTCGAACGCATGGAATAAGAACCTTGATACTTTTCAGTTGATGTTATTTGCCATGGATTTTGACTTGTTGTAGTATCCCATGGATAGCTAGCAAGATTACCTGTTTCAAAATCTTCCACTAGTCTACCTATAGTTACATTTATAGTGTCTATATAAGTATAGTGTCCATTGCTTATCACGTTTACCAAAGGAATAGCAACGCCTTCTTGCAAACCTTCAGCAAGTTCTACTACATATTCTACTTCTATTTCGCCACCCACTACGATATTTATTCTATCTCTTCCATTGGTCACCGTCATCCATGGCACTATAGAATACATCGTGTTTGACACATTGCGAAACATAAAGCCACCTGTATTCTTGTATTTTACAGTAAGCTTCAACGAGTCGCCTGCCAAGAAATATTTTCTGTTAGCATCGGTTAAGTTTGTCATAACTTCCGATTGCTTTCTTATTTGGTATCCTTTTGCATCGAACTTATAGGTGTATGAAGAATAGCCACTATCAGCCCAATGAGCTTTCACTTCTAGAGACAAACGCTCACCGTGTTTAGCGTTAGACAAGATGTGAATTCTAGTTCTTACAGAGTCTTCTTGTTCTACAGCCAAATCGGACAATGAAGCTACAGTGTCCCACACCTTCATTTTAGTATCATCCACAGCTTTAAACTCCAACCATACGTTTTGAGCTGCTTCTACTCCACGGTTGGCAACTTTAGCATTTATTATCACATCAGTACCCACTTGGCAATAATCAGCCATAGGTTCCACATCGGCGATAACCACAAACGGACCTTCTGGAGCTATAATAGAAATAGGCACAAAAGCTGTTTGGAAGTTTTGAGCCGACACCGCTAATTCAAAAGTTCCCAAAGTATTTACAGCTTGGAATGTAAGGTTAGCAACACCCATTTCATCAGCAAAGGCAGCAGCTATTAGATTTTGTTCTTCATCTTTAAAAGCCACATAAGCATAGGGTTCAGTTTGTACTCTTAGCGAAGTAGCGTCGTTGAACAAAGTGTTTTGCACTTGCACGCTCAACTCTTCAGCCTGTGTAAGCCATGTCATTACCGATGGGTCGCCCATTAAGTGATATATTTCCCAATAATATTTCTTATAGTTGTTGGACGAGGTAGATGCGTTTACGGACATGTTACCAGCCATTATTATAGCGCCATTGCTAGTGTACCAGTCGGCATAAGATTCATTATGAGTGTGGAACAAGCGGTCGTAAACACCTAGTCTTATTTGGTCGTAGCTAGGAACAGCCCCCGAGCTACCAATATTTCTCACACCCACAGCCCAATAATAATCTTGCGACCAATAGGTGGAATTGCTTCCGCCAATGTAACCAACAGCACCTTTATAATCAGCTTTTCTCAAAAGAGCTTCGCCTAAACAAGTGGTAACGTTAAACTTATTACTCAAACAACAGTTACCAATCATAAGGCCAAATTTTTGAGCATTATTCATTCTGTTCACGTCGGAATTAGAAAATTCAGGTATGCTCCATCTATCATAATTACAGTGAGCACTATAGTTAGCAAATCCCACACCATTGTTCAAAGCATTAAACACACCTTGCTCAGCAGCATAAGTACCCGAAGCAGGATTGTAATACGAAGTCACTTCGGTGTAGCCATATTCTTCATTTACATATAAATTCTCAAGGTAATGAATCACAGGGTCAGCATGAGTGTATCCAAAGTCGCCAGCACGACCATCGTCTTCACCAGCCACAAGCAAAGCCTTATCCAAATAAGAAGGATCCGCCATAGTGTATTGTTCATACATAAGAGTTTTTTCTACTTGAGCATTAAGGTGAGCAACGCTCTGAGCCGAGAAGCGGCCGTAGTAGCAGTCGGGTATAATGTCACCATCAGTCCAAGTAAAATAGTACAAGTCAGTTATATGATCGTTCAAAGACGCCGAAGTAATCTGACTTTCGAAAGGCGGAATTTGCTCCACATCGCCCACTAGCAACACATAGGTAGGAGCAGGCATTTCGGCTGTAGCATTGGTATATTGTTGTTTCAAAAAGGCTTGGATAGAAGTAGTTGTCGTACCCACATTAGCATCGTCGGTATAAACAACATCCACCAAGAAGCCCTTTCTTTTCTTCCATTCCACAAAGGAATCCAAATGACCGCGGAACATGGAATGCGAAACTATTAAGTATCTTATAGGTGCATTAGTATAAGAGTCCTTAGTAGTAAAACTATTCATCACATCGGCTTTTACCGAGAAAGCTTGAGACGAATGTTTTCTTTTCATTTCCAAAGTCTTCTGCACATCAGCATTCTTAAACGTAATCTCTAGCTCCACTTCCTTTACCACTTTAAATTCATTGGTAACAGGGTTGTAGCTTATAGGCGAGAAATATAAGTTGGCCATATTTACGTTTCTAGCAACGCCCACCTTTTCTACATACACCAATTCATTGGCATAGAAATGGTTCTTAGCATAGGTTTCATCGTTTTTCACCATCTCAAACGGACCTTCTTCTTGCTTAGAGCGTGATGGTTGAACAGGATAAATAGGATAATTTACTCCCAAGCTTTTACCACTGTAGGTTTCAACTTTGGTGCTCTTTATTTTGTAGTCTACACCTTCGCAAAGAGGTATTTCTAACACTCTGGAAAGCACTGGCAGGTTCGGATTTCCCACATCCGACGATGGAAAAAAGGAAGGTGAAGTAATAATAGAATGTTTTCCCTTTTCGGTTTCAACATCTGTCACACGTATATCATCCCCATACGTAAGGGTGATACAAATCTTTGAATAATCAGCAACGGTAACTTTACAATTCTCTTTAGCAACGGTTCTTGTACTAAAAGCAAAAAATAAA
>JAFZEK010000205.1 GCA_017560705.1 Bacteroidales bacterium
CAATAATAATGTACTGAGATAATTAATAATGCTATAGAATATAATAAGGAGAAAATAAAACATGATACAAAGAGTTCAATCGATTTATCTAGTATTGGCATTAGTGGGTGTGATACTATTATTTATGTTTCCAACAGCCACATTTCAGATTACCAATTCTCAAACAAATGTTGTAGAAGCACAAGCTAGCTTGGATCTTATAAAGAAAGCTACAGTCTACGATGAACTTACAGGATGTATTCCTACATTCATTGGTATGAGTTCTACTCTTTTGCTTGTCATAGCTTTAGTAGTAGGTTTGGGAACATTGGTGTCTATTTTCTTGTTCAAGAAAAGAGTGTTGCAAATGAGAGTGGTGGCATTTATGTTCATACTAAGTTTGGCATACGTGGCCATTGTGTTTGTTTCCACAGTGGATGGTTGTGTTGAACAGTTGGAAGCTATGAAACTAGGCAATGTAGCAATGTCTTACAATGTAGGAACTTTTGCACCTTTAGCTATAGCTGTTCTTCTTTTCCTTGCACAGCAAGCTATAAAGAAGGATGAGCTTAGAGTAAGAGCTGCCGACAGATTGAGATAAAAGATTTATAATCGAATATATTTAGGGAAGAAGTTTTTTTCCTAATGTGTAGTTTGATAATTAGAAATGTGAAATGAAGGAGCTGCGTTTTTTTAGCAGCTCCTACTTTTATAGGAAACACAAAAAAAAGAATAAAATGGACGTAGACAACCAAATAAAACTGTGCATAGAAGATAGTGTAAACTTGCACAAGTTGTTGCTAGAAGATTCTTACTATAAAGAGCAGATAAGAAAAGCCGCAGAAATGATAGTGGATTCTTTGAGCTTGGGTGGTAAAATTCATTTCTGTGGAAATGGTGGTAGTGCTGCGGATGCACAGCATATAGCAGCCGAATTAAGTGGAAGATTCTACTTTAATCGTCCGCCGCTTAATGCTGAAGCACTGCATTGTAATACCTCTTACCTAACGGCTGTAGCAAACGACTTTGGTTATGATGTTATATTCTCTCGACTGCTAGAAGCTGATGGTCGAAAAGGGGATGTGCTAGTGGGAATATCCACTAGTGGGAACTCTAAAAACATTCTTAATGCTTATGATACAGCTAGAGAAAAAGGAATAAAGACTATTTCATTTACAGGCAATGGCGGAGGAATGATGAAAGATAAATCGGATATTCTATTGGCAGTGCCTTCAAACTGTACGCCTAGAATACAAGAATGTCATATACTGATTGGTCACATCATTTGTCAGATAGTCGAAAATCAGATGTTTGGAAAATAGAAAATTAATTATATTATAGTGATAGCTTGTTCTAAAAATAACTAATATAGGTTATTGAATTATCCTATATTAGTTATTTGATTATCTTATATAGGTTATTATTTTGTAGCCTACTTAAATAGAGGAAGAAGAGAATTGGAATTTTTTACTTGCTCAACGAAAATTTCGCTTATGGTGGGAAGTATTTCTTTACAGCCTATAATTTGGTGATTATGTATAAAGAAAGATAATACTTCATTGGCAGTGCCTTCTTTGGATAGAGCTATTTGCAAAGTGCTTTGATTTAGGGATGAGTCGAAGGTGTTGGAAATAACATCGAATCCGGTAGGTAATGACACAGAGGTTTTTCCACTGCATATTATTTCGAAAATGTTCTTTTTATATCTGTTGCGAATGCTTGATACTTCTCCGCTTAGCACTTCTTTCCCATTATATATTAGAGAGATAGAATTACATAATTCTTCTACCGAAGCCATGTTGTGAGTGGAATAAATGATGGTGACATCGTCTTTTCTCATGTTTGATATTTCGTTCTTTATCAAGTTAACATTTATGGGGTCGAATCCGGAGAATGGTTCATCTAGTACTAACACACGTGGTTTGTGGACCACAGTGTTTATGAATTGCACTTTTTGTTGCATACCTTTACTTAGTTCTTCCACTTTTTTGTTCCACCACGGCATTATTTCAAATTTCTCGAACCACATTTGTAGTTCTTTCTTAGCTTCGGACTGCGAAAGACCTCTGAGGCGGGCAAGGTACATGGATTGTTCACCGACTTTCATTTTTTTATAAAGTCCTCTTTCTTCGGGCATGTAGCCAAAATATTGAGCATGGCTTTCATTTAGTGTTTCGCCACAGTAAAAAACACTGCCACTGTCTGGTAGAAGTATTTGTGTGAGAATGCGAATAAGTGTTGTTTTCCCAGCACCGTTTGGTCCTATTAAGCCATAAACACTGCCTTCGTTTATATTCATGCTTACTCCATTGAGAGCATAATGATCGCCATATTTCTTTATAATATTTTCAGTTCTAAGTATTTCCATATATAATATTGCAAGCTTTTACTCATGCAAAAGTAATGAAAAAAAAGAATAAAGGCAACTTATAATGTTTTTATACTTTTGTTTTGTCGAGGCGATAATTGTCTTTGGAGAATCTTTTTTTGTTTTTCAGCCTTGTAAGGTAGCTAATTGGTAATTTATAAAATACAATGGAACTGATATTTAGCTTTCTTTTCTTTTAGGCAACTTCTAAAAAATGCTTTGTAAGTGAATTGTGAAATTTTCTTGAGAAGATTTCTACGTTCTGTTGACCCATCGTAGCGGGCTATGCGACCCCAAAAGAAATAGAAAGATTTCAAGAAAAAAAGTAAACGTTGCGATTAAGCGAGTAAAAAGCAATGCCTCAGCATTAGCTTTTTCGAGCGATGGCAACATCGACGAAGTCAATCACACAAAAGTTCGTTCATCTCATAATAACATTTCATAGAACGTGGAATTTTTAGAAGTTGCCTTTAGATGTAAAGTACTACATAATAAATATCTTACTAACAATTGTTTCAAAGAGTGTGAAAAATTTAGCACTATATACTATAGAGTTATGGAAAAAAAGTGTATATTTGCAGAGAAAATGTAAGGTATACTAACTGACGTTATTTATTGAATAATAAAATTATACATATATGAGAAGCAAATTTTGGAGGTTTGTATTAAAACTTTTTGGATGGAAGTTTGTTGGGGGCTTTAGGCCCGAGATGGCAAAGTGTGTGATGATAGAAGCTCCTCATACAAGTGTTTGGGATTTTATAATAGGCCGAATAGGTGTTTGGATATTAGGTCTTAATGGGCGATTCTTGATAAAGAAAGAATTTTTTGTGTTTCCA
>JAFZEK010000206.1 GCA_017560705.1 Bacteroidales bacterium
GCTATGGCCATAAAGGATACTTTCAAACTTTTCTTCTTCATAAAGTTGCTTACGAAAGCAAATACAGCAACAATAAGCATGATTATGTATTGTACAATAGTTACAGCATCACCTGCCCAGAATGAACCTGCTTCGGGAGTGTAAAGTGTTAGGTTACATTGAAGCATGTTTACGGCATACTTTTGGAATGGGAATATAGCCGAGTAGTACAATACGCAAAGCAATGCTACCAACCAGAATCCCATGCTGGAAAGAATCTTTCCAAGGTCGCTGATTTTGAATGGATCGTCTTTTTCTTCAGCTTCGCCTGTTTGTGCATCTAGTTTCTTATCCATAAAGAAATAAACGATGAACATAATCAAAGCTATACACAATAATATAACACCAAACGCTACCGAACGAGCAACATCAACATCGCCACCTAGCTTGGCAAAGAAGGGCGAGAATATCATACATGTAGCAACACCTAAACGAGCCAATGCCATTTCAGAACCCATTGCCATAGCAGTTTCACGACCTTTGAACCATTTTACTATACCACGAGATACTGTAATACCAGCCATTTCAACACCACAACCGAATATCATAAATCCGATAGCGGCAACCTTTGCCGATGCAGGCATACCTTCGTAGAATGGCGATACTCCTAATTCAGCAAAACCTGGTATATAATTCAAATGTTCAGTAAACCATACTTGCAAAGAGCTTGTTGTAAAGCTGTCGGTTACTGCATACCATTTGATCAACGCACCAACTAACATTACAGCACCAGACAAAAGAGCGGTAAAGCGTACGCCCATTTTATCAAGTATGATACCGGCAAAAATCAAGAAGAATACAAATACATTCAAGAATGTTTCAGAACCTTGCATTGTTCCAAAGGCTGTAGAATCCCATCCTCGTGTTTCTTGCATTAAATCCTTGATTGGAGATAAGATGTCCATAAAAATATATGAACAAAACATGGCCAAAGCCAACAACAGTAAAGCTATCCATCTAATAGCAGCACTGTCTCTTAATGTAGCTATTTTTTCTGTCATTTCTATTTGTTTTTAGTTACGATGGAAACGGCACTTTGCAGCTTCCATACCAAAAATAATTTATTTACAATAAGGTTGCAAAGTTACGTATTTATTTTCAATTGACACGCATATTTCTATATCTTATTTATAATCATCTATAAATCAAAGATTATAAACAGCAGAAATTTGTTGTTTCTATCTCATTTTCACTATTAATGGCCAATATCAACGCGTTTTTTGACAACAAAAAGTGCAAAAAAGAACGTAGTAAACAAACATCCTGCAGCTGTTTCTAATGTATCTTCACTTATAAACGAGACCAAAAATATACATAGAAATGCTACAATGAGTGGCGAAGACAATAATTTCTCTTTTCGCACGGCATAAACAAAAAAGAATACTATTATAAATGTACCAACCACTCCAAAAGTAAGAAGAAATGTTAGGTATTGATTGTGCGTCCTTATATTCGAATCTTTTAATTCCGAATTGTTTTTAGTCAAATTTTCTTGTATCGCATCATTCACATCGCCGGTACCTACGCCCATTATTATGTTATCAGCAATTATCTGACACGCATTTTTCCACATCTCAAAACGCTGAAGCATAGAAAAATCTTTTACATTTTTGTACACTCTATAGTTTTCATATTCAAATAGTATACGATACATCATTTGAGGTAATATGCTAGAACTAGCTTCGTAAATAGTTGGTTTTCCACTTTCTATTGCTACTACATCACATTCTTTCAGCTGAGACACTCCTACGCTATCCTTGGTCAATCCTTTGGAATTGAGATAACGTATAAGCGTCGGCTCTATTGGGTAGCCATTAGGGGTAATACTATCTAATGTCATATCACTTAATCTATTCCATTCCCTATCCAACTCCTCCAAGCAAATGTAGTTGTATACATAGTTTCCATATTCTATAAAACCATCATTTCTATGTATATAAGGATTTCCATTTATAGTATTAGATTCAAGTGGTTTTGTAGAAATTTCTTTAAGATTATAATACTGATACGTGTAATAAACTACCACTGAAGATAAGGAGGCTACCACCAGACAAAAGCCTACAACAATACTGAGCTTTGCCCACTTGCTTCCATTTCTCACCTGATAAAGTCCAACTACTGTAAATGAAATAAACAAGATAATAAAACCTGTATAAGATTGCAATAAAAACAAATAACCAAGAAACCATAACACTAGCAGCAAACAAAATGATTCATAAAGTAATCGTCTAGTTTGAGTCAACATCGTGTTATTTTTCAATCTATTGGCAAAAGTAAGAAGAATAAATATTGACAAACATGCATTCAACGCCAAACGAATGTGAGAAATATAAGGAAACAAACTTCTGTATGACACATCAGGATTTATGAAACGATTTATCCAGCTATATAGCGATACGAAAATAAGTGTACCAATGTATATTATAAAAATAGTATCTATCTTCTTTTTCGACAAGGGTGATGATGTTAGCATAATAAGAGGTATAGCTAAGAGAGGCAACTTCTTACGCAAATCATCTAAAGCATAACACCAATTAGAAGATACAAACGACCAAATGACATGAACAAAAAATAGAGCCAAAAACGCCCATAATACAGGATGTTTTTTAGCTCTATTAAATTTCTCTTTCCACTGAAATTCAGCAATCCAGTTGACTGTCAAGAGCGTCTGAGCCATACCCATCAAAAAATTTGATGTTGGTATGCCGATCACTAACAATATTAGTAGTGCAAAATAAATCGTACTATGTATTGAACTCCTGGATGCTAATTTCATTATCAATCATATATACAAAACAATTATTCCAAAGAAAATTCTTCTTCTTTGGAATAATTGCCATCATTTCATTACTTAGATTTTTTCAACAAACTTTTATATTTCTCTTTGTCTTTTAATATCTTTACAGCTTCGTTTACCTCTGGGTCGGTTTTAAGTCCTCCTTCTATCCTACCCTTCTCATAATAGTATCGCGATAATATTTCAGACTTCAAAAGTTCGCTTATCTCGTCCCTGTTTTTATCCAGATCAATAGACTTGTCTGTTACAACCTTTTTCTCTAAAGCTGCGATGTCCTCTTCTATTGACGAAATACATTTATCTTCTTTAGCAGCTTCTCTCAAAAGCTTCAATGCCTTTTCGGTTGAAGTAGAATAGTCATATTTCTTATCTTTTAAGAAGGTCTTAAAATCCTCATATATTTCATCTGTTATTTCAAACTCTGCTGCCGGTTTTATCTCTGCTACGTTGTTAGCAAACTGTGTAGCATACTCAAATATTAATAAGTTACGAACAAGAGCTATAGTAATATTAGACACCAAGCTATCTTTCACTTCAACATCTGGCTCTATGCCAAAACCATCGTATACCGTACGACCATTCTTTGTAGAGAAAGCTGTTTTCAACGAATCTGGCACTTTTGTAGCATTTCCTTCCGAATCTCTGTGAGAATAATCCAACGCTTGAATACAACGTCCACTAGGAATATAGTATTTAGATACTGTCACTTTCATTTGTGAATTATATGTAAGTGGCACTATATTTTGCACCAAGCCTTTTCCGAATGATCTACCACCTAAAACTACTGCCCTATCCATGTCTTGCAAAGCTCCTGAAACAATTTCCGATGCCGAAGCACTGTATCTATCTATAAGCACTGCAACTGGTATATTTTTATCCATCGGAGCATTTCTTGTGTAATGTTTAGTGTTTTTGGATGCAACCTTTCCCTTAGTTTGTACCACTAGCTCATTCTTTGGAACGAATAGATTTACAATATCTACAGCTTCATTAAGCAGTCCACCACCATTGCCTCTCAAGTCTAATATTACACCTTGCATATCTGGTTTTTCAGCTTTTAGCTTTCCAAAAGCCGAAGCTACTTCTTTTGAAGCATTTTGTGTAAACTCGTTTAACTTTATGTAGCCAATATTATCGCCCACAAATCCATAATAAGGCACAGGTTTAAGTTTTATTTCTTCTCTAGTAAGAGTTTTTTCGATTTCTTTTCCATTGCGTTCCAAAAGCAAAGTAACTTCTGTACCGGCTTGTCCACGCAATATGCTACTTACATCGGAAGTTTTTTTACCTTCCATTGATTCACCATCAATTTTCAATATCTTATCACCAGCTTTTAACCCGGCTTTATTAGCAGGTAAACCCTCGTATGGTTCAGCGATATAAACATATTTTCCATTTTGGTGAATCATAGAGCCAATTCCTCCATATTGACCTAAAAGTTGTAGCTTTACATCTTCTATATTACTCTCTGGTATATAGTTAGTATATGGGTCCAACGAAGCCAACATTGCATCAATAGCCGTTTTCATCAGCTTTCCAGGCTCCATATCATCGACATAGTTCAACTGTAATGTCTTGTATACAGTCGAAAATATCTCCAAATTCTTAGATATTTCAAATCCCTTATCTTCATTTGTATTTTGCGAACTCAATGTTTGGAACGCCAAAAGGGATGCCAAAATACATATCTTTATTTTTTTCATTAGCAATATATTTGCAATTTGTTATAGCTTTATTTTTGTTACGTGGTAGTAACGAAACTATTTGCCTTTTATTTTTAGAACGAACAATTTTTTAGTGATAAAGTTTTTATCCAGAATTATAATACACATTGTACCTATTGAATATCACAATTATATATCACAAATATAAACTCAAAAAAAAATCTTTCTAACTCTGAAAAAACGGACTTTCTACTATAGGCAACTTCTAAAAATTCCACGTTTCGGATAAACCAAAGAGTGTTCTTTGAAA
>JAFZEK010000207.1 GCA_017560705.1 Bacteroidales bacterium
CTGGCAATCATTGCTTGGGCAATAGCTTCATTACCCTTCATTAATTTTAATTCCTTTGCCATTTCTTATATACCTTTAACTGTTTATAATTTTGCTCTATAGACGGATATTACACCATCGGGGCATACGATAGCGCAGCTTGCACAACCGATGCATTCGTCTTTTACGGCTTCGGCATAGTTATAACCTTTTCCGTTTACATTCTTTGATAATTCTATCACTGCATTTGGACATGCTCCTACGCATACTCCACAACCTTTGCAGCGTTCTTTATCAATAACAATTTCTCCTTTTACTGCCATAATTATTTAGATTTATAGGATTAGTAATTTCGTTCGTTTTAAGTGGCAAAGTTACGATTTTTTTTCGACATAGACTGCCTTTTTGGAAAATCTTTTTGCACCTTTCTCTTTAAATAGTCTTAGATGATTGATTTATCGTTATATGGCTCTATCGTTTTCCTCTCCTTTTAGCTCTCTACCTTCCTCTTTATGCCTTTTTATTCTTTTCAGAATGTGTAAAATACTTTCGTTTGCACCGCTTTCTGCCAAAAAAAGATTAGACAAGTTCTAAAAATTCCACGTTCTAGGAAATATTATCATGAAATAAAAGAACTTTTGTGTAGTTGACTTCGTCGATGTGCACAATATTTCTCTCCCATGCTCGTATAATAACGTAACATGCACGCAGTTGTAAGAAATCATTACCTTGCATCGAAGCGGAAATGTGGGGCGTTGCAGATGGGCATTCTCATGGAAAAAAAAGTGGCATACCCTCCTATTTCAGCAAACCCGGGTTTCATTTGATTTTTGGTATACCGTGGTGGCTTGCACACCCGGGTGTGGTGGAGATGGTGTTGTGGATACGATTTTTCACCTCCGTGGAAGACGAAAATTTTGGTTGTAAAACTAGCGTTTTTTTCATCGGGAGGAAAATCAAATTACATCACGAGGAAATTCTAACTGCATCGGGAGGAAAATATTTTTCCATCGGGAGATAAAATCCAGAGGTGAATGCTGATAATTACACTTGTACCAAACCTGCTATTTATTAGATGGATAGATGTTAAATATCATTTTTTGCATACTCGGCTTTTCGTCCAATGGAGCATAAATGACGAGGTGCCTAAGATGGCTGAATTTCCACAACGAATGAATGTAATAAAAATGCAGAGATAAGTAATTTTGCAAGATGTTTCCTTAGTTAAAAAGGAGACAAATAATTGTGAATAGGTATTAAAACTTTCGGATTATGGTTCACGAATGAAAAAAAAAGTGTAAATTTGTAAGTTCTTATAGATACTAATATAATATTAACACACTGAAACACATGGCAAAAGAAGTTGAAGATGCTCAAGTGTCCAAATTGGAAAAGTTGTAAATACTTCAAAGCACGCTTGACAAGATAGAAAAGAACTATGGAAAAGGTGCTATCATGAAGTTGGGTGATGCCCCAATTGAAGAATTAGAATGTATATCCACTGGTTCGGTAGGTTTAGATGCTGCATTAGGCGTTGGAGGTTTCCCAAAAGGAAGAATAATAGAGATTTATGGACCTGAATCATCAGGTAAAACAACTTTGGCTATCCATGCCATAGCTGAGGCTCAAAAGAAAGGTGGCATAGCTGCATTTATCGATGCAGAACATGCTTTCGACAGCTCTTACGCTAAATTGCTAGGGGTAGACATCGACAATTTATTGATTTCTCAGCCCGACAATGGTGAGCAAGCTTTGGAAATAGCTGACAATCTTATCCGTTCGGGTGCTATAGATATTATAGTTATCGACTCGGTAGCCGCTCTTACTCCTAAGAGTGAAATAGAAGGCGAAATGGGCGACTCTAAGATGGGGCTTCAGGCTCGCTTGATGTCGCAAGCATTAAGAAAACTTACTGCCAATATTAGCAAAACTAAATGTTGTTGTATATTTATCAACCAATTGCGTGAAAAAATTGGCGTAATGTTTGGCAACCCTGAAACTACAACAGGGGGTAATGCTTTGAAATTCTACGCTTCTGTTCGTGTAGACATTCGTAGAACTCAAGCCATAAAAGACGGCGACAACCACATCGGTAATCGTGTAAAAGTAAAGATAGTGAAGAACAAAGTATCTCCACCATTCCGTTTCACCGAGTTCGATTTGATGTTTGGCGAAGGTATTTCCAAAACTGGCGAGATAGTGGATATGTGTGTGGATTTGGGCATTGTAAAGAAAAGCGGATCATGGTTCAGCTACGGTGATAGCAAGTTGGGTCAAGGTCGCGAAAGTGTAAAACAATTGCTTAAAGACAACCCTGAGCTATCCGAAGAGCTTGAAATGAAGCTTCGCGAAGCATTGAAAGAAGCAAACAAACAATAACACTATACTATATATATTATAGGCTATTTCTTTTATACGTTCATCGACAAGGGGTAGCCCATAATATGTTTATAATGCAAAACATTCAAGGTATGGCAGCAGCAATAGGTCTAGAAAAATATGATATAAAAATATTGTTGGCTTTGTACGAGTCGATAAAAGGCAGAAAAGATTTTTTCCGTTGGTTGTTGGATAATGGCTATCCCGAGTTGGCAGCTTTTTCCAATGCCATCCGTGGCGATGTTGATGCTATGCTTTGGCTGTTTAAGCACAAATATGAATGGTTGGCAATCCTATCCAATGCCATTGACGGCGAAGACGAAGCTCGCACATGGATAGCAAAGAATGCGGCAGAGGTAAATCTTCGTTTTGCGTTGGCATGCAGGAAAGATGAGAAAGCTTTGGAATGGCTATCTACTAGGGATTTAAGGCTTTTCATAATGATGGCTAGAGAGGTGTATACCGTTTTGGACACACAGGTGCTAGAAAATGTGTCGTGGTATCGTCTTAAATTTGGTCAGTAGTAGATAAATAAAAGAAAAACATTAAAGCAGTGATGCTTAACACATAAAAACGTTTATGGAAAACAACAGAAACAATACCCGCCGCGATGGTGGAAACAGATTTAAGAAATCTAATGATTTCAAAGAAAAAAGAAATGGAGACAGCTACGGCGATAAAAAGTTTGGCTCCAGAAATATGAAAGACGATAAAGCGTCTTCTTATGGCAAACGAAACGGCGGTGGCTACGCTTCGAAAGGTGGCAACAAACCATGGCACAACTCTGATGCTGAAGAAGGTAAATCTTTTGCTCCACGTGCTAGCTACGGCGACAACAAGAAAGAGCGTGGCTTCAGATCTAATTCTTATTCAGGATTTGCAGGAGGCAAAGGACGTGGTCGTGCTGCCGACAAAGGTTATAAGAAAAACTTTTCATCCAATGATGAATGGGAAGAAACTATTTGGACAGATACAGATGGTTACAAGCCATTAAACAACGACTATCGCGATGGCGACAGAAAAGGTGGACGTGGTCGTTATGATAGAAAAGGTGGCAATTCTGATTTCTATGGCAGAGGCGAACGTCGCTTCGACAACAAGCCTGCACAAC
>JAFZEK010000027.1 GCA_017560705.1 Bacteroidales bacterium
GGGGCACTGTGTTCAAACAGCAAACATAATGCTAACTTCTTCTACCTACAAGCTAAAAGCCAACTTAAAACAAGGCTCTTATGTGCTAGAAATAAAGGTAAACGGAAAGAAATATAACAAAACAATTATATTGAGATAAGCAATAAAAAAACAATAGATAATAGAGACGCAGCATCATAGTTGCGTCTCTGTTTCATATACACACCTCAGCATGAAATACACAACATTCGAACTAGCAGACGCATACATCAACAACACAGGGGCTTCGGTGTTTCTTACAGGAAAAGCAGGTACAGGAAAAACTACTTTTCTAAGACACATTTGTCAAAACACTAAAAAACGCTGTATTGTAGTGGCTCCCACCGGTGTTGCGGCCATAAATGCAGGAGGTGTAACCATCCACTCGTTCTTCCAACTTCCGTTCTCGCCATATCTTCCTACGGTGAGTAACGCCCTATCGGAATACTCTCTAAGTCAAGATAAAAGAAGACTAAGGAAAGAGAAAATAAATATAATTCGCACTTTGGATTTGCTCATCATTGACGAGATAAGCATGGTGCGTGCCGACCTATTAGATGCCATAGACGACACTTTGCGTAGATACAGACGTAGCTCAAAAGCCTTCGGAGGCGTTCAACTCTTAATGATTGGAGACCTTCAACAGCTACCTCCCATCGTAAAAGATGATGAATGGCTACTTATGAGGCAGGTATATCCGTCGCCGTTCTTTTTCAATAGCAAGGCTTTACAACAAGTAAACTTTATAACGATAGAACTAAAAACCGTTTTTAGGCAAAGCGACAGCGTATTCATAGAACTCCTAAACAACATACGCCAAAATAAATTTGACAAAGAAACCTTAGACACTCTAAACACTAGATACCAACCCAACTTTATACCCAAAGATGAAGAAGGGTATATCCAACTTACGACACACAACTCTCAGGCTCAATCCGTAAATAGTCAAAAACTAGACACACTCCAAGGCGACACACACACGTTCAACGCACAAGTGGAAGGAAACTTCCCTGAATACTCCTACCCTACAGACTACTCACTTACGCTGAAAGAAGGAGCACAGGTGATGTTTGTTCGAAACGACTCTTCGCCCGAAAAACGATTCTATAATGGGAAAATAGGCAGTATAACCCAAATAAACGACAACAACATAGAAGTCACGGATGAGAAGCAAAATCGCATAATAGTAGAAAAAGAAACGTGGGAAAACTACAAATATATTATAAACAAGGAAACAAAAGAAATAGAGCAAGAAGTTGATGGCAAATTCGTACAGTTTCCATTAAAGCTTGCTTGGGCTATAACTGTACACAAAAGCCAAGGTCTCACCTTCGAAAAGGCCATAGTAGATGTGGGTTCGGCATTCACTTTCGGACAAGTATATGTGGCACTCAGCCGTTGCAAAAGTTTTGATGGGCTTGTACTTAGCTCTAAAATAACACCGCAATGTGCCTTCGCCAACAACGACATTGACACTTTCAACAACCAGATACCATCAGAAAGCGAGGTTGAAAACAAACTACAACAAGCCGAAAACGAATTCTACTTCGAAAATCTAAACGAGATATTTGATTTTTCATTCTTGCAAAAATCTATAGACAAACTAAATAATATTTTCCATTCTTCCCTATCTACCATATACCCAAACGAAACAGAACAACTTAGAAAAGATATAACAAACAACTTAGAAACAAATGTTTACTCAGTTGCAGAACGTTTCTCTATCCAACTATACAAAATACGCACACAATGCAACAACAACCCGGACAACGATGTTCTCAAAGAGCGAATAAAGAAAGCATCTAGCTACTTCCTTTCACAAATAGAATCATCTAGAAACAGCATTCTACCACTGCTTTCACTAGATATAGACAACAAAGAAATAAGAAAACAATACACCGATGCCGGCGAAAATGTTATAGATACATTAGAGCTAAAGCTAATAGTACTTCCATTATGCGAAGATGGATTTTCTATAAACGAATATATAAAAACTAAGAATAACTACCTCCTAAAAGATAAAAATGAGAAAAAGAAAACGGAAAAGAATCAATCAAGTCAAAATAATACACCATACGACGAAATAATAAACATTCTAAAAGAATGGCGTAAAGAGAAATGCTACGAGCTAGATGTACCAGCATTTTATATCATGCACCAAAACACTCTTATGGAAATAGCAAAGAAAATGCCTGCTACCGAAAAAGAGCTATTGGATATTTCTGGTTTTGGCAAAAAGAAATACGAAAACTACGGAGTTGAAATACTTGATATTTTAAACACATACTATTTAGATAAAAATATCGATAGAGAAACTGGTGAATCTCTTCCTCTAATAGATTATCAACCTCCCAAAAGAAGCACACACGAAATAACACTAGAGCTTTTCAAAGAAGGGAAAACTATTGAAGAAATAGCAAAAGAGAGAAATTTAGCAATAAGTACTATCGAAGGTCATATAATTAAAGCTGTTTCTGCCGGAGACATTGACATACAGAGCGTAATTGATTCTGACACGTTGGAAATTCTCATACCCTTTTTTACCGAAAATAAGGAGATACTATTAAAAGAAGCCTTTGAACACTTCCAAGAAAAATACAGCTACGCACATCTTAGGATGGTTAAAAACCATTGCAATAATACTCAAAAAGAAGAATAAAAAAACAAATCTCTAATAGAGATAAACACATTCCCTCACCTATCTCACACAGTATTTTCAAGCATATTTTCATCGAAACACATGTAAACTATGCATTTCTGATCTGTAGAAAAAAATCGTAAAATCTTATGTATAAAAAAAGGGAGAAAAATACAATTACGTACTTTCTCCCCAATATCAATTATGAAGACTAAAATTACTTTCCTTCTTCCATAGATTTAGCGAAGTTATCAACCTGACGAGTCGCAACTCTAGGATTAGCAATAACATCACATCCGTTTACACATCCACCAGCACAAGACATAACTTCTACAAAGTTACCAGGACAAGACTTAACATATCCTTTCAAAGTGCGGATAGTAGCTTTATCCAATCCACTAATTACTATATCTTTTATTTCTTCAGGATGTTCAACATAATTCTTAACTGATTGCATTACACCATTAGTATAAGCAAATCTTCTTCCGTCAGAATTAATAGTAGTATCCAATTCAGCTGATTCACATTTCATAACATCAATGTTACGAGCCATAAACCAAGAACCTAATTCTTCGAAAGACACTACATAGTCAACTTCTGGAGTACGATAAACTTCACTACGTTTACCTACGCAAGGACTTACGAAAACTGTTATAGCATCAGGCATATTAGCTTTTACATAACGAGCTGTATACACCATTGGTGAAGGAGTTTCAGACACGAAAGGTTTCATTTCTGGCATGTGTTTGTTTACTAAATTAACCCATGCAGGACAACAAGATGTTGTCATAAATGGAGCACCTTCTTCCATACGTTCCAAAAATTCTTTAGCTTCGTGTTCTGTAGTTTCATTAGCACCTTTAGCTACTTCTATAACATCGCTAAAACCAAGTTCTTTTATAGCAGTAATCATCTTACCCATATCCACTTGGAACTGACCAGCCAATGCAGGTGCCACCATAGCCACTACTTTCTTACCTTCTTTTATAGAGTTTATAATCTCTACCAAGAAAGATTTTTCCATAATAGCTCCAAAAGGACAAGCTACCATACATTTTCCACAGTATATACATTTACTATCATCTATATACTCAATACCATTTTCATTGCGTTTTATTGCACCAACAGGACAAGATTCTTCACAAGGAATAGGTTGATAGATAATAGCATGGAATGGACATGCTTCTTTACATAGACCACAGCTCACACACTTATCTTGATCAATAAAAGCTTTATCTGTAACTGTGATAGCATCTTTTTTACATGCATACATACATGGACGTGCCACACATGCTCTACAAAGGTTAGATACGATGTAATTGTTTTTAACACAAGATGAACAAGCTTCATCCACAACAGTAAGCTGAACAGGTGTATATTGTTCTTTTGTACGTTCTTCAGCTTTCTTTGCATATACTGACAAAGGTGTCAATTCATCTGTTTCATCACTTGTATTAAAACCTAAAAGAGCCATTGTTCTGTATTTCAATACAGCACGTTCTTTATGACAACAACAACGAATAGCCTTTTGGTTGCGTGGACGCATTTCCAACGGTAAGCGATCAATTTTTTCTACCAATGTACGGTCTTCCAATAACCTCGCCACACGACTTATCAAGTCGCGACGAATCTGCTTAGCATTATTCATATCAATTCTTACAAACTTAATTCTTCTATTTGCCTACTTATTTCTTCTCTTACTTTATTTACATTTGCTTCCGAAATCATTACATCGCCAACCAGTACAAAAGGTGGCTTTTTGTTTTTGCTGTCAAAACATGAATCTACACAAGGTATCCCTTTTATATCAACACATTCAGCTTGATGAGGGGTTAAATAATCCGCCAAAGTGGTCAAATCTGCGCCTCCCATAACGTAGCAGGCTGTCCCCATACATATTTTCACTTCTATTTTCATGCCAGTTCTGTTTGTTTTCTGGTTAATCTTTATTTGATTTACATTTTAATGACCTAATATAAGTGTCTTCATCACCTTCAAAATATGCATCTAAACCCTATAATTCAAACACATACAGCTATAACACACTCTTCGATAGTCTTTGCAAAGTTACGCAATTGTATCCATATAAGCAACTACTAATACCAAATAATTTCTATTTTTTGAACAAAGCTCATTAAAAATGCGTTATTTTGAGGTTTTATAGTATCTATTCGACACCTTATCTCCGTCAAAAGAATACAATTATAGGCAACTTCTAAAAATTCCACGTTCTGGATAAACAAAAGAGTGTTCTTTGAAACTTTTGCGTGGTTGACTTCGTCGATGTTGCTATCGCTCGAAATAGCTAATGCTGAGGCATTGCTCTTTACTCGCTTAATCGCAACATTTACGTTTTTTTACCGAAATCTTTCTATTCCTTTTTTTAATCGCATAGCCCGCTATGATGGGTCAAAAGAAAGTAAAAATCTTCTCAAGAAAATTCCGTAAATCACTCGCAAAGCAATTTTTAGAAATTGC
This sequence comes from Bacteroidales bacterium, assembly GCA_017560705.1. GTDB lineage: Bacteria > Bacteroidota > Bacteroidia > Bacteroidales > P3 > HGM05376. The sequence goes on from JAFZEK010000027.1 coordinate 5,135, forward strand.
CTATAAAAAAAAGACTTTGCCTTTCCAACAAGTACAATACAAGTTGAAAAGGCAAAGCTAAAAATTCATATTATTAATATTCTCCACCGGATTCCATGTCATCCATATTCATGGCATCCATGTTCTTTTTATTCATTCTTAATCCATTGTTTATTTTGTAACTAAATCCTATAGTTACGTATGGACTCAAACGTTTACTTCTTACCACTCTGTTAAGCTGGTCGTTATGGGTATCATGGCCCCAACCACCTGTACACAACATATCACTAACACGCAAGTTTACTGTAGCTCTACGGTTAAAAATATCTTTTTTCACAGCCAAATCTAACCAATAATTTGCCATCATTTCTGTTTGCAAATCTAACCATGGTGCATTGTATTGACCACTAAGTTGCACTGTCCAATCTTTTGGCAATGTCATAAAACTACTAATCTTACCATTACACAATGTAGCTTCTGTTGATTGATTATCTAAAAGTTCAGTGGCTTCTATTTTACTTTTATATACATTTAAACTCAAGTTTACTTTCCACCATGGGAATATTTGATAGTCTACTATAAATTCCAAACCACAATTCAAACCTGTATTCAAATTTTGCCATGTACTAGCCCAATAATCATTATATTCTGGATTGTATGGTATCCATGGTGAATAATAATTTGCAGATTCTTCATTCCATACAAAACCATAACGAGTCATCATGTTGTTAGTTTGTCTAAAATAAGCAGAAGTAAAGATATTCACTTTCTTTATAAACAAATTATAGCTTAATTCAACAGCATTAGTAAACTCTGGGTCCAAGTTTGGATTTCCAAAAGAAAGCTCCATACCTTCACGAACATCCAAATAAGGATTCAAATTCCAAAAATGTGGACGTCTTACTCTTCTTGAATAAGAAAGTTGCAAACTTTGGTCTTTATTTATTTCGTAGCTAAAATGTATACTTGGATATAATTTCCAATATTCTTTATTTATATGATCTGTTTCTGGGTGATTTATATCTTCACCTTGCATATTGGTATATTCTAATCTTAAACCAGCCTGAGCCTTTAATTCTCCCCAAACTGTTCCTCCCATTGTTACATAACCTGCATGTATATGTTGTGAATATTGAAAATGAGTACTTGAAGTTTCATCATAATCTCTCTCTAATGAATTTCCAACATATTCAGTGCGATAATAATCTGCATTTTGGTCCGGCCAATCCATTCTTCCTTCATAGCCTGTTTCCATTTGCCATCCAAAATCAAAAGGATGAACATAGTTCAACTTTAAGTTCATGGATTCATGTTGATTAAGAGTATTCGATTCACGAGCATAATAATTCAACAAATTAGCTTGAGGATTATCATAAAACTGTTCTTGAAGTCCATCACCACTTCTTTTTTGCATACTAAATGTTCCATCAAATGTAAGCAATCTATCTTTCTCGTCAAATTTCTTTGTATAGTTTACACTAATAGAATTGTTCAAATTTGAATTTTCATTAGTATCTGTTTGGTTGTAGTTCATGAAGCCATCTGTCAATAAGTCTGTAGAAAATATATTGCTCATTCTGTTTCGCATACCACCTCTAAGTTGGTAACTAACAAGCACACTATTTTGTTGATTTATGTAGTACTCTATACCCATTTTCATACTACCCATATAGTTTTTGTTTACACTATATTGGTTAATAGTATCATCAGACATTGGATTACCATTTCTCAATCTTTCTATTCTAGAGCTTGATATATGTCCACGACTTCTCATTCCTGCATCAGCAGAGAAGAATACATTATATTTTTCTGTAGAATAATTCAAATTCACCGATGCCATAGTAGTAGGGATAATATCTGGTAAATAATCAGAAGGATAATTAGAACCTAAGAATGCAAAAGGTGTTCCTAAATTCAAATTTACCATACCATTAAGTCCTAAAGCTGCCGAAGAACGCTCTTTAAGTTTTATATTGATAATACCACTCATACCTTCTGGGTCATATTTAGCACTAGGATTTGTTATAACTTCTACATTCTCAATAGATGTAGCTGGCATTTGTTCTAGCAAGGTAGATAAGTCATTACCTAATAATTCGTATGGTTTACCATCTATAAGAACTTTCACATTAGAGCTACCTCTTAAAGATACATTACCATCATTATCCACTGTAACAGAGGGAACTTGTTCTAACACATCTGTAGCTGTTCCTCCTCCTGCTACTATATTTTTATCCACATTTACCACTCTTTTATCCAACTTATACTCTACCATACTCCTATCTGCAACAACGCGAGCTTCTTTAAGTACCGTAGCATTAGTTTTCAGCTCTATTTTTCCAACATTTACAGTAGGTTTAGCAGCAGATATTTTTATTACCGAAGGATAAATAAATGTTTGATAGCCCATAAAACTTACTCTCAAAAGATAATTTCCATTGGCTACCCCTGTTACTGTAAAAATACCTTTTTCATTTGTAACCGTTCCATTAACCATAGATGAGTCTGTCACTTTTAGTATTGCTATTGTAGCATACTCCACTGGCTTTCCATCATTGGCTTGAACTACTTTCCCTGTTATTTTTGTAGGTGCTTTTTGTGGTTTCTCTTGTGCCATAGCAGTGCCAAAAAGCATAAACACTGCTAAAAATACTTTCACTGTGTTTTTTACTATTCTAGTATACATTATTATTATTTTATTTTTTCTTTCACATCCTAGGCTCCAAGACTTGGAACCAAATCATAGCTTTTCTCCTATGTTTTCTTGACTTACATAGCATTGCAATATCTAATTATCTTACCTAGCATAAACCAGCTAAACATAGAAACGAAAAGCATCATCATTTTTATTCAAAACATTCTATTAGTATCCAAAAAGCCAAAAAACTTTTACTATTTAGACAAAAAAAATTACTTTTTCCATTCTACACCTAAAATACAATAGAATAGAGGCAATTTCTAAAGGCAACTTCTAAAAATTGCTTTGCTAGTGATTTGTGGAATTTTGCTAGAAAGATTTCTACTTTCTTTTGACCCATCATAGCGAGCTATGCGACCCTAAAAGAAATAGAAAGATTTCGGCAAAAAACACAATGTTGCGATTAAGCAAAGAGCAATGCTTAAGCATTAGCTCTTTTGAGCGATAGCAACATCGACGAAGTCAACAAACGTAAAAGTTTCAAAGAACACTCTTTTGTTTATCCTAAACGTGGATTTTTTAGAAGTTGCCTAGATTCCTATAAATAGCTACTAAAAGCATGCAAAAACAATTTTTATATGCCATCTATATATCAAAGTTATGCAGATGTAGAATTCAACAAATATTTTACGAATTCTACATCTGCAAAAGCATAAACTTCCAACAAGAGAAGTTTAATATCTAACATCAAGCAATTTTACAGACAACTCATTGTAAGTAATTTCTAAAAATTACTTTGCAAGTGATTTACAGAATTTTCTTGAGAAGATTTCTACTTTCTTTTGACACATCATAGCGCAGACTATGCGACCCCAAAAGAAATAGAAAGATTTCGATAAAAAACGTAACGCACGCAAAAGTTCTTTCTGCAATCAATTTATTTTTCTAGAACGTGTTTTTTTTAGAAGTTGCCTAAGAAGTTGTCTGTAGCAAACAATTCTACAAATAAGCTTTTAAATGTTTACTTTTACTACTTGTTTTTAATCTCTTTAATCCTTTTTCTTTAATCTGACGCACTCTCTCCCTAGTCAAACCGAACTTCATAGCTATTTCATCTAAAGACAACGCATGAGGAATACCAATACCATAATACAATTTAATCACGTCACGTTCTGTTTCAGTCAAAGAAGCCAAGGCACGTTCTATTTCTAATGACAAACTTTCTTGCATCAAAGCATCATCAGTACTTGGAGTATCTTCATTTGGCAATACATCCACAAAGTTTATATCCTCATCGCTAGCCAATGGTGCATCTATGCTTATGTGTCTTCCGCTTATACCCATTATGCTCTTTATCTTATCTTGAGGAATATCCAATAATTCAGCCAATTCATCTTCTGATGGTGGACGCTCTAATTCTTGTTCCAAGCGACTAATTTCTTTCTTTAATTTATTCAATGCACCCAACTGATTGCTTGGCAAACGCACTATACGGCTATTTTCAGCGATAGCTTGTAAAATACTTTGACGAATCCACCATACTGCGTAACTAATAAATTTAAAACCACGTGTTTCATCAAAACGTTTTGCAGCCTTTATTAGTCCCACATTACCTTCATTAATAAGATCGGGCAAAGAAAGTCCTTGGTTTTGATATTGCTTAGCAACACTGACAACGAAGCGAAGATTAGCTTTCGTAAGCTTATCCAAAGCCATTTGATCGCCTTGTTTTATGCGTTGTGCCAAACGCACCTCTTCCTCGGGCGACAACAATTCTTCACTACAAATGTCTTGCAAATATTTGTCCAGCGATTTTATATCGCGATTTGTAATAGAATGCGTAATCTTTAGCTGTCTCATAATATATATATTTATTTATCAATCAATTTTCAAACGAATAACCTTCACACTCTCACTCTTCATTCACCTATTCCGTGGAATGTTTAGACATTTTCTAAACTCTTTTTCGTATTTTACTGAGAAAAGTTTCATTTTCAACTGCTTTTTTCAGCAAAATATCTTACGGCAACTTCTAAAAATTCCACGTTCTAGGAAATTGAATTGATTGTAGAAAGAACTTTTGCGTGCTTTGCGTTTTTTCTTGGAATCTTTCTATTTCTTTTTCAATCGTATAGCCCGCTATGATGGGTCAAAAGAAACTAGAAATCTTTCTAGTAAAAATTCGCAAATCACTTGCAAAGCAATTTTTAGAAGTTGCCTTATTTCATCCACATTTTCCTACACAAACTAAATATTGTTGTATTTATTGTTCAAAAAAGAAAAAAAATATTTCCTATCTCTCAAAAAATCACGATAAAAGAAAAATCGCACTAAAGTTTCGCACCCTTTCCTCTAATAACTCAACATTAATTCACATTTCGAAGTCACTGATTTACAAGTACAAGAAACACTATCAAGCATTATCTCTATAGAACAAAAAAAACATTCTTCAAGAAAAAACATTCAACAACTTTTATAGGTAAAATTTTCTTCCACTTTCTTTTTCTCTCACAACTTACAAGCTAGAAAGAAAAAGAAAGCAGAAGCATCCATCAATAAGCAATTCCCAAAGATAGTTTTATCTCAATTGGTTCAAATACATCTGTATAGTATTTTCGATTCCGTAATACAAGGCATCACTTATAAGAGCATGTCCTATACTCACTTCGTCGATATGCGGAATTTGTTCGTGGAAGAATTTCAAGTTTTCCAAACTTAAATCATGACCTGCATTAACTCCCAAACCTATGCTTCTAGCATAATCAGCAGCTTTCACAAATTTTTCCACAGCCATATTTTTATCCACAGGATACATTGTAGCATAACTTTCGGTGTACAACTCCACTCTGTGAGCACCCAATTCCTTAGCTTTTTCTATACGGTCCAAATGCTCAGCATCAATAAACACACTTACTCTTATTCCACATTCAGCAAATTCCGCCACCTTATCCTTCAAAAAACTAAAGTGAGTAATAGTATCCCAACCTGCATTACTAGTTATTGCATCAGGTGCATCAGGCACCAAAGTCACTTGATGAGGCTTTACCTCTTTTACCAATGCTGTAAAAGAATCATTAGGATTGCCTTCTATATTAAACTCTGTGGTTAGCACCGATTTTAAATCTCTAACATCTTGGTAACGAATATGACGTTCATCAGGACGAGGATGAACCGTAATACCTTGTGCTCCCATACGTTCACAATCTATCGCAAATTGTACCACATTTGGAACATTTCCACCGCGTGCATTACGTATTGTAGCCACCTTGTTTATGTTTACACTTAACTTAGTCATTATTCTGAATATTAGTAGTTTATTTTATCATTAAAATATTAATACCGTGTGCAAAAGTACAAAAAAAATGCAATAATTGTTGCACTGCTATCAAAAAAATAGTATTTTTGCCAACGGAACAAATGTTAGCAACATATATAACAACATAGTACATAAAATGTTATGACCATAAAAGAATTAACCGAAAAGCTGAATTTAAATATTATAAGTGGCAAAAATGGCTTAAGCCAAACCCTGACAGGTTGCTACGTTTCCGACTTGCTTAGCGATGTTGTTGGACATGCTCAAATAGGGAATATATGGATAACACTACACACTCATAAAAACATAGTAGCTGTAGCTTCACTTAAAAAACTAAGCTGCATACTTTTAGTCAACAATCAAACTCCCTCTAACGATGCCATTATGCAAAGCGACAAAGAAGATATACCTATACTACAAACCCAACTAAGCACCTTCGAAATTACAGGAAAAATATACAACATCATAAACGTACAACAGTAAATGAAAGAAATAGCTCTACACATACTAGACCTAATCCAAAACAGCACAAGGGCCAA
>JAFZEK010000208.1 GCA_017560705.1 Bacteroidales bacterium
AGAGGTAGTGTTATTTTTCTTTCTCTTATGTCGTTGCCGTATGTTTTCCCTGTATCCAAGTCCATGGAGTAGTCTAGGATGTCGTCTTGTATTTGGAAAGCTATTCCTAGGCATTCGCCGAACTCAGCCATTCTTTGTTTTTCTTCGTCGTTGGCGTTGCCTACTATGGCTCCAATCTTACAACAAGCCGAAAACAAAACAGCGGTTTTCTTCTTCACTACATCATAATATGTCGAATCTGTTAGGTTGTATTCGCGAGCATTCTCTTGTTGTAGAAGTTCGCCTTCGCCCATCTCTTGAGCCACTCGGCTCACTGTTTTTAGTATTTCTTTGTCGTCAATATCTATAAGCATATTGAGTACTCTGGCATATAGGTAGTCGCCAACAAGCACAGCTAGCTTATTGCCCCAGATGCTATTCAGTGTTTGTTTACCTCTTCTCAATAACGACTCATCGACCACGTCGTCGTGGATAAGAGAGGTAATATGAAGTGTTTCTATAGCCAACGCTGCACGTATAGTCTTGTCCGATATTTTGCCAAATGCTCCTGAAATAAGCAATAACAAAATAGGACGCAACTGCTTGCCTCGGGTTTGACTAATATGCGACACCATAGAGTCCAGCAGTTTTATGCCACTGCTTGCCAAGTCATCAGATAGTCTATTAAATTCCTTTAGCGAATCTTCTATCGGTTTTATTATTTCTTCACGTGATGCCATTATATATACTCATAAAATAATCTGCAAAAATAAATCTTTATTGCATAATATCAAAGCAAAAAGCACATACTTCCCAAAGTTTTTTTAGGACGTATGTTGTATAAGGGTATTTATCAGTTGATTATGACGCAAGATAATAAGCAATTTTCAAGAGTTTTAACTGCTTACATTGGCTCTTATACTGCTTTGTATAGGCAATATTTGCTGCAAATTTCTTATTTTGGAACAAATTTTCCTTCTAAATAAATGCTTTATGTACCTACTCTATTACCACAAAAAAAGATGAATATGTGCAAAGAAACACATACACATCTTTTTTGTGAGAAGTAGATTTATGTCTATTCAAAGTAGCTAGAATTATCGAAGCAGTGTGTACATATTCTATCTTTCGGTAATCCTATAGCCTTAGATATTATTTCTAATGTATTAAACTTCAAAGAGTCTACACCTAGGTGCTTGCGTATTATTTCCACCATGTTGGCATATTCTTTTGATGTTTCATCTATGTATTTGTGTAGATTTTTGGTATTGTCGCCTTCTAGTTCTTTTATTACTCTGCGAGTAATGAGCTCCATCTCGTTTTTGGAAGCAGTAAAGTTCAAGAAGTTGCATCCGTATAGTATAGGAGGGCAGCTGATTCTTACATGCACTTCTTTGGCTCCGTATTCGTAAAGCATCTTTACGTTGTCTTTTAGCTGAGTGCCTCTCACTATGGAGTCGTCGCAGAATATAGCACGCTTGCCTGTTAGCACTGCTTTGTTGGGTAGTAGCTTCATTTTGGCTACGTGTTCTCTCTCTTCTTGGCTTATAGGCATAAAGCTTCTGGACCATGTAGGGGTGTATTTTACCACTCCGCGTTGGTAGGGGATACCTTTTCCGGCGGCATAGCCTAGTGCCATACCTATACCCGAATCGGGGATGGCCGATACAAAGTCGGCTTCAACATCGTCGATAAGTCCCATTTCATATCCGCCGGTGTAGCGTACATGTTCGGAGTTTATTCCTTCGTAGTCTACGCAGGGGAATCCATAGTATACCCACAAGAATGAGCATATCTGCATTCTGTCGGCAGGTGCAAGAAGCTGTGTTAGTCCTAGTGGTGTTATCTTTACTATTTCGCCCGGTGCAACGAATTTTTCAGTTACGTAGCCAAGATTTATATAGCTATGGCTTTCAAGAGCTACAGCGTAGCCTTCGTCATTTTTACCAATAACGATAGGAGTACGGCCTAAGAAATCGCGTGCAGCAATGATGCCATCTTCAGTAAGTATAAGCATAGAGCACGACCCTTTTATCTTTTTGAATACGTTTTGTATTCCATCGACAAAGTCTTTGCCTTGTGTTATCATCAGAGCCACAAGCTCTGTAGGGTTAGTAACTCCCGAGCTCAGTTCTGTAAACTGTTGGTTTCTCTTTAAGCATTCCTGCTCTAGTTCGGCTACATTATTTATTTTTCCTACAGTGACAATGGCAAATCGTCCCAAGTGTGAATTTACAACGATAGGTTGAGAATCCGTATCGCTAATGACACCAACGCCAAATTGTCCTTTGAACTTACCCAAGTCATCGTTGAACTTGGTTCTGAAATAAGAATTTTGAATGTTGTGTATAGAGCGATGAAAAATACCTTCATCTATCGTAACCATGCCTCCTCTTTTAGTACCTAAATGTGAATGGTAATCTGTTCCATAAAACAAATCAATGGAGCAAGAACGCTTGGAAACGACACCAAAAAAACCTCCCATAATATTGTGTTTAAATATCTTGTATTATAATAGTCCGTATGTTTTCTTTTGCAAATGTACGAAATTTCTAGCAAATTGCCTACAATAAAAAAGAGGAAGAAAGATTTTTTGGTCTTTCTTCCTCTTTTTCTATTCAGCAAAGGCTCTTTTGCTGTAAAGTTCTGTTGTCATTATTTGTGGCTTATGTGCCACAACTTTGCACCTAAGAGCCTTCGATTATTTCTGTCACTTCTCGTGTTTTATGACTTATCTTAGTACTTCTATTACACCGTTGCGTTGGATGTTTCCTAAGTAGCCCTTACCAACAAATCTGAAGAAGTAAGTGCCTGATGGGCTGTTGTCGGCTGCCGGATCCCAGAAGTCATCTTCAGAAGAGATGTTTTCTTTGTGGTAAACTCTTTTACCCCATCTGTTGAAGATGGACAATTCATTAGTAGGATAGCCCAAACCATCAACAAGGTTCTTTATTTCAAATATGTCGTTTATGCCGTCGCCGTTAGGTGTTACAACGTTAGGGAATTGCAAGAAGTCGTTTACTAGCACTATTGTTGTTTCGGTGGTGTCGGAACATGTGATGTAGTTACCACTAGGTGCTAAGTTTTGAGTCAATGCAATAAGCGATACATTGTATTCTCCTGCTATGCTTTGGTCGTCGAAAGCTCTGAAGGTGTAAAGTGGTTCAGCTTCTTTCAATGTTGTTACCGAATTTGGAAGGTCTTTATCGTATTGTATCTTCCAGAAGTACATATTATCGGAGTTGTTTGGCATTGTAAGGTTTATAAATTGCACCTCAGGATGAAGCACTGTAGGTGTTTCTGGTTCCCAAGTGAATTTTGCTTTAGGATTAGGATATACGGCTACAAAGTCGCTGTATTTTATAGAGTCTATACATCCTTTGTCTGATGTAGCATAGTAGTTGAAGTCGTATTTACCGGCATAGTATATGTGTTTTGGACTAGCTTCGGTGGAAATATGTCCATCACCAAATTCCCATCTGTATTTTGTAGCTCCCACGGTTTTATTATCTATCGTTATTTCAAGAGGTTCACAACCTTCTATAAATGGTAGACCTGCTATGTCAAAGTTAGGAATTGGTTTTGGGGCCACGTTTACAAGTCTAGTGTCTCGATTCGTACAACGCACTCCATCAAGGGTATTAACTACTTCCACTTCATAGTTGGTAGCATTACCACCAGCGTCAAGTGTCCAAATAGTTGATGTTGTTTCGTATGTTGGAGACCATGTGTAAGAGTAGTTGTTCTTGTAAGCTCTACCGTCGTCGGCGTTCAATAAGAATGATTCATCATCACACAATGCTGTGTCTGGACCAAGGTTTGGAAGTGGAGTCCACACTGTGGTTATACCTGTACATGTATCCCATTCGCAACCGAAAGAGTCAATAATTGTTACATTTAATAAGAAGAATCCTGAAGTATCAGGCGAAGTTACTTTCGCAGTACTGCTACTTTGTGATTGAATTCTTACACCAGGTGTTCTTTCAGACCACAATACAGTGTCGATACCCACATTGTAAGTCCAGTCCGAAGTGTTGATATTACAAAGCTCCATAGCCCAGCTGAATACCCAGCCGTTATCAGAACCCCATGTGTCGCACACTTCAATTTCCCATCTTCCGTTCAAAGAACATCCTACCAAGCCGCTAAAGTCTGTAGATGGTTTGTAGAAACCTACTTTTTCAGCACGGTGACTAGAGTCGGTAGTGGAGAACGATTGTTGTCCGGGACCTGTTGTTGCTGTTCCAAGGTATCCAGGAGGTATAGTAGTTCCAAAATCATGAGTTACTTGAGTTGTATTGTTGGTACAATAGATAGCGTTAGCAATGTCGGCATCCATGTTGCCATTAGCATCCCAATATCCGTAGTCGGAGTTACTAGCCCAACAGTAGTTCCAGCCTACTCCAGGGTAGTTATATAAGGAGTCGCAATATGCACCACCACCTGTTCCATCGTAAGGACTGTGGTGATTGTTACCGCCGTATGGAAGACCGAAGAAGTTACCACCACCACCACCACCAGGATAACGAATTTCTCCTGTTACGTTGTCGACAGTTTGTACTGGTTTGTATTTCAATACTGCGGTGTTGCCTTCAGGACAGTTGATCTTTAACTCAATGTCACCCATGAATTCGTGTTCCATATTTATACATACGGCACAAATATCGTTGGCAGATTGGATTCTTCTACCACTAGGGAACTCTGTAAATGTTACAGGAGATTGGTAGCAGTTAACCTCGCAGTTAGGACCGTCAGGTACGAACGTACGAGTGTTGTTTTCTTTGGCTGCTTCTTTTATGAACTCGATAGGTTCAGTAATAATTGTAGCGTCATTACCAGCCCCTACTTTAATAGTAGCATAAGAAGTGTTACATATTGTAGGCAAGTTAAATATAGTCTTAATAGGGTTCTTAGCAATACGCACACGTGCAGTAAGAGTCTTCCTCATCTGACATCCATTGGTGTCCAATGCATTGAGGAATAAGTCGTATCCTTGTACTGCTCTAAATAAGTGTTGTGCAGGGTTGGCTCCGGCTCTGGACAATGTGTCGCCATCTCCCCAGCTCCATCTGAACTTAATCAATTCATCCTCTTGGTGATAATACATGTCGTTTTGAGGATATTCCGTAACAACAGGTATTGAAACTCTATCGCCGAAACAGATGTCGAAAGCATGGAACCAAATTGTGTCAAAGCCTAAGAATGTGCCATTTGTGTCGGTAATGGAATCCAAGTCGTATGAGTAAGTTACTTTTTTAGGAATTTCTTCGCCGTCTACAATGCGGTAGAAGATGCTATCCCATTTCATTTCCATTGGTTGGCAAGGCTTAGTACAAATAAGGTTTAGCACGAATCCTGTAGCTGTATCACGAGCGTTGGATTTGAAACGTATTGTCAAGCTGTTACCGGTTGCGTAGAAATTTTCGAACATAGCAGAGTTGCCTTCGCTACCTTTATACAATAGAGGCGAATTTGCGTTCGGTCCATCGTAGATAAAAAGAGTATCACCAGGCTTAATATCAAATTCGTCCACCATAACAGTCAATCTGTTAGGGTCTTGACATGCAGTATCTATAAAAGTTGCTCTTACATCTTCGCCGTTGCCGTAGCTGTTACCGTGGGCGTCAGAGTCTGTAAGACGTAGACCTACAGATGTCAAATACACCGTCTGACCTGCATAATCTGTAATCTTCTTTACTTCTTGGTTTTGTGCAAAAAGAGCGGAACTCGCACAAACTAAGAGTGTTGCTAGTAATGAGAAAATTTTCTTCATCTTGTTACTCTCCTATATTTACTTGTTTTTATTACATTTGTTTACAGCATTGTTGCTTCCGCTATTGTTTAGCATTTCTACTACAATGTTGTTGATGTCTTTTTCGGTACGTAAGACCAAATATCTGTTCACCGGGTCCGAAGTTTCAAAGTAAACTTCTTGATTCCAATGACGATAACGATAGGTGTCGAAGTTGTAAGCAAAAACACTGAAAGTATCCAAATTGATTTCTACCGATTGGGATAGGTTTTCATTGGTGCGTTTGTTTACTACTGCCGAAATTTGATATACTATCGCATTGGCTGGCAATGTATTGGTCTTGTAAAATGATGCCTGTGCAACTTTGCAGTAGTAGTCCAATTTATCCTGCTGGGGCGGTCGCCCGTAGGGCGAGCCCCCGAGCTTGGGCAGTTTTCGCAAAAAAACTGCCATTAAGTGAACAATAAATGATTTATCTCCCGCATACCGCACGGCTCCCTCGCGCGCGCGTAATGCACGGTCGCTAACGTGCATAAAAACAAAAGTATAGCCCTCGCAATCCACTCCGTCGCCCGCTCCGATGCTCAATCAGTCGCAATGCGCAGAAAATCAGCAATATAGCCCTTGTGTAAATCAAAATCAATCAACGACATCTAGTTCGCTGCAAATTCGATAAGAAACTATAATCGCAAAAGCGCCCCAAAAACGCTAAAACGCTGAAAAATCGGCTCGAAAAGAGTGAAAAAAGTTGGGCGAAA
>JAFZEK010000028.1 GCA_017560705.1 Bacteroidales bacterium
ACCAAAGAATGTTCTTTGAAACTTTTGCGTGGTTGACTTCGTCGATGTTGCTATCGCTCGAAATAGCTAATGCTGGGGCATTGCTCTTTACTCGCTTAATCGCAACGTTTACGTTTTTTCTTGGAATCTTTCTATTTCTGTTGGGGTCGCATAGCCCACTATGATGAGTCAAAAGAAAGTAGAAATCTTTCTAGCAAAATTCCACAAATCACTAGCAAAGCAATTTTTAGAAGTTGCCTTGATTAACACCTATATATAGTACAATCATAATCTTGCAAAAATCCAAACTACCGATTTTGGGTTAAACGCCAACAGCCTACAATGCCACATCTAGAATCATCATAAGCACAAAACCTAGAGCCACACCTATAGTTCCAATATTGGAATGTTCTCCACTTTGTGATTCTGGAATAAGCTCTTCCACCACCACATAAATCATAGCACCTGCCGAAAATGCTAACAAATAGGGAAATATTGGCATTGCTAAATCTATCAACACAATGGTGAATATAGCAGCTAAAGGCTCTACAATACCTGACAACGCTCCGTGCATAAAGGCTTTAAACTTAGACATTCCCTCGCTTCGGAGTGGCATAGAAATGATAGCACCTTCGGGAAAATTTTGTATACCAATACCGATAGAGAGAGCCAAAGCACCCAACAACGACATAGAAACCTGCTGCGAAAGAACACCCGCCAACACCACTCCTACTGCCATACCCTCGGGAATATTGTGCAATGTGACTGCAAAGGTGAGCATAGTGCTTCGGTTCAGTTTAGACTTTACACCCTCCGGCTTGTCTGAGTTTAAATGCAAGTGAGGTATAATACTATCTAAAGCTAACAAGAAAGCCATACCGGCCAAAAAACCTACCGCTGGCGGAAGCCATGGCAAAGAAAATTTTTCTTCAGACACCTCTATGGCAGGTATAAGCAACGACCAAACGGATGCCGCTATCATCACACCTGAAGCAAAACCCAACAGCATTTTCTGCAACCTCGACGACATCTTGTCTTTCAACAAAAACACTGTTGCTGAACCTAGTAATGTTCCTAAAAACGGAATAGACAAACCTAGTATTATTGTATCCATAATTGACTAATATTTATTCCAACTACTCATTTTTTCCAGTGATTTTCTTACTTTGTTTCGAATGGGCGAATCAGGGTAGCCCAAAGATATAAGAACAGGAATACGTTTGTTTTTCCCTACCCCTAACAGCTTTTTCACCGCCTTTTCGTCGAACCAACCTATTATGCACGTTCCCAAGCCTAGTTCAGCAGCCTGCAAACAAAACTGATTTACAGCAATACCCATATCCAACAAAGAATATTCTTTATCTTTAATAACACTACCTATAGAGGCTGTAAAGTTCATCTTTTCTAACACTACCGCCACCCACACCGGCACTTGCGGTGCAAAACTATTCATACCTACGGATTCTACATGCTTGGCCATGCTTGGCACCAAGGCCGCATCGTCCACTACTACAAAATGCCAAGGCTGTGAATTACATGCCGACGGCGACAACCGTGCAGATTCCAAGCACTGCATTATCTTCTCTTTCTCCACCGGCATAGACTTATATTTACGGTCGCTTTGACGCTTTTTTACCAATTCGCTAAATGTAATATTACTGTCTTGCATAATTATAAATATTTATTTCAATACTGTTACAGTTCCTTTAAACACATCATTAGTTCCATCGCTAAAAGTACAAAATATAATGTATACGTATGTTCCCATAGGCACCGGCTCACCTTTGCTGGTAGCATCCCAACCTTCGTCAATGTCTTTAGTGCTATAAACCAACAATCCCGAACGGTCATATATCTGCAACAAATAGCCATCGGCACGCATAAAAGTGGACGAGGGTTTGAACACATCGTTGCCCGGCATACTTGGTATTATAGTATTAGGCACCCACAAATCGCCCTTGCGAGAATACACTACATGCTGCGAGTGCGATGAATCCTGAAATATATAATCTCCCACACTAGCCTGATATGCTACAACCTTATAGAACAACCTCTCTCTCAACGATGGAATTTCGGATATATCGTCGGCAAAACTTCCTTCCCACGGCCACATTCGACCTATAGTTTCCCATTCACTTTCTGTTTCTCGCCGCCTACATACGTAGTAGTATTCCACCGAATCCCATCCTACATAATCCGTCCTAGATACATAGTTCACATTATCCTTAGTCTTCAGTTTTACGAACACCGGCGACGCCTCGTTGGAGCGTTTCTCCGAACCACCACAAGCATCCTTCACTGCCAAGCAATAAGTGTATCTCACATTCTCGACATCTACGTTGCTATCAGTATACGACAATAAAGATTCGCCAGTGTAGGGAATGTTATCATAAAGAGTATAACCTCTGCCATAAGTCTTTCGATAAAGCTGATAAGAATCGGCAACAAATGCCGAATCCACATAAAACAACAAATCAATATTTTTATTTTTCTCGTTTACCGAAGCATAACGTATATAAACGAACTTGGCAGTATCAGGCACAAACATGTTTACATGCAGTATATTAGACTCGGAAACATATTCCGAATTTTTCCCTACAGCCACTACTTTCACATACACATCAGCCACATTAGTAGGCACTACGAAATTATGCTGCAACGGCTGCCCTACTTCCACTAGATGCAAATGTCTGAACGCTGACGAATTATCATACCTTACATATATTCTATAGTAGCCTAAACCATCAGGCATGTTTATGTATTCGTTCCACGAAATAGACACTTCGTTTTTACAGTCTACAGCCTCGCCCTTAAGCACTATATTGTGATAATAATCCGTCAATGCACTAGCTGTAAAACAGCTATCAAAAGCATAAATACGATAATCATGAACCGATGTACATTCATGGTTTTCCGCCACATAGCTAGTATTATATTTTCCATAAATAGTATCCAAAGCCATACATGGATTCCCTTGGCATATAAAGTAACCCCAAATGTCATTATCTGGACTTGGCTCCCATGAAAGATGTATCATTTGTGTAGGCTCATCCACCGTAACCACATCCAGCTTGCACGGCGTTGTAGGCAAGGGGTCTACAAACAAAGAACCTTTGGATTTGGACGACACCAAAGTGTCGTGCCCTGCTATAGCAAACACTGTATACATCACTGTATCATGGCACACAGACTGCTTCACCGTGTCTTGATAAAAAAGAGCCGAAGTAGTAACCACAGGATGCCAATCGGTTTTATTCTTTATCTTTCTAAGAACAGTATAACTTCCACCCTCCAAACTTCCTACAAAAGGATTATTCCACGACAAGAACGCCAACACTAGGTTGCCACTATTATTCACAACATTGAGTAGCACAGTTTGAATAGAATCGCTATAGCTGATATTATTATCGTATGTAGCTGTAATCCTATACTTCACTACTACACTGCCAGCCACTCCACTAGTATCCACAAAGGATGTTGTACCTAGGTTTTGAAAGATAGCAACGGTGTCATAATTCTCGTCTAACTGACGCTCCACCGTGCAAGAAAAGAAACCATCCTGCTCCATAGCATAGTGCCAACCCAAAAATACACAACCTCTTTCATCTACCTTTGCACAAGTGAAGCCAACTCCTTGCGGAAAAAGAGTTGCAACACTAAACACTGATACTATGGCCAAGATAATACGTTTCATCAAATAATATATCTAACATAAATTCTATACAGTAACGTTTTTTTTCGTTTTTTGGTGTAGAAGCAATAAAAATCTTTCGTTTTACTTCAAAAAACCAACATTATTATCCATTCATTGTTATACTAACCCAATAAAAAAAGATTATGAATAGTAAATTATTAGACAGATTAGAAACATCAAAAAAAGCAATTCGCTTTTGGTGGGGAGTAGGAATACTAGGCATTGTAATGATACTGATAGGCATCATTATGTTTTTTACGCCAACAATTAGCTACATCATCCTTTCGTCCATCATAGGCATTATAATTTTTGCCTCGGGTATAAGCAATTTAGCATTATCCATAAACACATGGCATGTCATTACGGGCAAAGTGTGGATTTTTGCCAATGGCATTGTAGAAATCATACTAGGTTTCATACTCATGTTCAGCCTTGCCGTATCGGAACTGATACTTCCTATTTTGCTAGGCTTGTGGGTGCTGTTCAAAGCCATCAATATCATAGGCGTTAGCGACGAAATGAACATAATGGAAATTCCCGGTGCAGGATGGACTTTGCTTCTTGGCATCATGACTATGATATGTGCCTTTGGAGTGCTTTCGCAACCTCTGATTTTTGGTGCCGATGCAGTGGTAGTATGGATTGGAATAACACTCATAATGCTAGGCATTTCGTGCATAATATATTCACTCCAACTAAAAAACATGCACAAGCACTTCAAGTAGAAATAATACTCATCTTAACTTTAGGATATTGAAAGACCTATAGATTAAAACCTGAA
>JAFZEK010000209.1 GCA_017560705.1 Bacteroidales bacterium
AACGTTGGGAACGTATTGAGAGGAAGGATGTTAAGTATTTCTTTGCGTTGGCGTTTTTAGAACCGTTTACGTATTTTCTTTGTGAGAATAATGGTATAAAGCTTGTGCCTGGAGGCATATCGTCGATTATCATTGCTACTATACCTGTGTTTGTTCCTTTCGGCTTGTTTTTTGCCTATAAGGAGAAGCTTTATAAGATAAACATTGTAGGGGTTGTTCTTTCGTTGATAGGTATTGCTGTTATGATAGCGGATAAGAATTTGGTGGATGGTGTAAGTGCCGAGGGTGTTGGGTTGTTGTTTGGTGCTGTGGTTATTGCTGTGGTGTATACTATTTTGCTTATGAAGGTTGTGAATAAGTATCATCCGTTTACTATAACTGTCAATATGAATCTTATAGGGCTTGTTTATTTTGTTCCTACTTTGTTTTTGTTTGATTATCAGAATTTGATGGATGTTCACTTTACGGGCAAGATATTTGGAATGTTGGCGTGCTTGGGTATTGTTTGTTCCACTTTGTCTTATGTGTTTTTCAATTATGGGATAAGAAAAGTGGGTGCTTCTCGTGCTAGTGTTTTCAATAATTCTATACCTGTTTTTACACTTATTTTTGCAGCTATATTGGGTCAAGAGGATATTACTGTTCCTAAAATATTGGGTATGCTTATTGCTATATGTGGTGTTGTTATTGCTCAAATAAAACCGAAACAATAGGTGCTTTTTTTTCTGCTTTTATTTGGCAATGTTGTAGTGGATGTTATATAGAATAGGGTCGGTTAATTTGTTTATTTTTATTTCGAGAGGTATGGTGTTGCGTTGATTAGTGTTGGAGTTTAAACTGTTGATAGTAATGTCTATAATCAGTTTGTTTTCAGCTTCCGACAATGCGTAGTTTGTTATTTTCGTGTTTTCGGCTTTTGTAATTACGTTTTCTATTACTATTTCGGAAGTAAGATTAATGGGGAATGCCAATGAAATGTTTACAACCGAATCTTTGATTATGTTGCCTATTGTAAAGTTTTGAGGTATATTGATTTCGGCTACTTCGGTTTGTTGATTGTTGAAGTATCGGTAGTCAATGATTTCTATTTTTCGTTCTAGAGCTGCAGAAGTGCTGTAGATGGAATGTCGTGTGTTTGTTCTACTATTGCTTACATTCTGATTGGCATTAGAGCTTCCGAATGCAAGTTCTTCTATTTTTAAGTTGCAGTTGGAGTTGGAGTCGAAGTGTACATAAGAGGAGTCTATATCCTTTAGTTCGTTGATGAATGAGGATATTCTTCGTTGGGACAGAGTGTAGTTGTATTCTTGAGTGTGTAATGGGCTTGCAAATCCTTTGATGAGGAGTTTTACTTTTTCACCCTCTTTCAGGTCTTTTTTTAGAATGTTTATGAATGTTTCGAATTTGTCGTAGTTGTACATTACTTTGTTGTCGAAGAAGTCTTGTATTTTTTTGAGTTCTACAGTGTCGTTGGCTTTGGTGTGAATGTCGAGGTATTCATCTTTAAGGTTTATGTAGTTTTTGTATGTTTCGGAGTAAGATATAGATGTTGTTGTGCTTATGGAGCGAGGGTTGGGCTCGTCGTTGTGGAAATATAGAGCTAGAGGCATAAGAATGCGTGCTTGTTTTTGTAATGATAGGTTTAGGGGTACAATTATAGTATCTCTCTTGTACCTACACGGACAGGTGGTGTCTTTTACAATGTTCCAACTATAAATGTCGTTGCAGCAAGTGTTTCCCGGGGTAAAGAAAGAGCCTTCTCTGTTGGAGGTTAGGAACCCTGAAGATGTGTCGGGTGGATTTATGGCGAAGTATAAATCATTGGCAGAGGAGTTAATGGGTTCGCCCAGGTTAATGGGCATAGTCCATTGGTCTCTTCCTCCGTGGGACGAAAATATGTCGTATCCGCCATATCCGTAGTGCCAATCAGAACTGAAATATAGTGTTTTATTGTTTATGGAATAGAAAGGTGTTATTTCGTTTCCGGGTGTGTTTATTGGGTATCCGAGGTTTGTGCTTTTGCCTATTTTGTTGCTGTCTATTACTGCATACCATATATCAAGACCGCCGCTACCACCTGGGCGGTCTGATACAAAGTATAGTATTAGTTTTCCATCGCTGTATCCAATGCTTGGTTGAGTGGATGTATAGCCATCGATGTTTACGTCGGAGTCTATTTTTTTAGGGTCGCTCCATTTTTTGTTGTTATATGTGGACGAATATATTTCGCATAAATATTTA
>JAFZEK010000210.1 GCA_017560705.1 Bacteroidales bacterium
ACTTTTGATAATCACTGAAAAATAAAATATAATAGGATAATTGAAAAAAAAAGCGTAAATTTGTAGCCAAAATATAAGAGTAAAAAACGCAAAAGTAAAACTATAGAATATGGGAAAAGCAATCGAAATTGAGAATACAAATGCCCCTATTAATGTAATAACTACGGGTACAAATATTAATGGTAACATCACAGCATCCGGAGATTTCCGTATAGATGGCGTATTGGAAGGTAATATAACATTAAATGGTAAATTAGTAGTGGGCGAAACTGGTCAAGTTATAGGAAATATCACTTGCCAAAATGCCAACATCATTGGTTATGTTCAAGGAAATATGTTGGTAAGAGAGCTTCTTACATTGTGTGAAACTACAAAAATTAAGGGCGACATAATAGTGAACAAGTTGTCCATAGCTCCCGGTGCTTCTTTCTCTGGTACTTGTAAAATGCTAGACGAAGTGGAAGGACACAGCGCTCAAGTTGGCGACAAAGGTAAAAAATAATTTGTTTTGGAAAGAAACAAAGAAAAGAGAAATAAGCAGAAAACCTCACTAAATGATTATGTGAGGTTTTCTGCTATTGGTTTGGAGATGGCCATCGTAGTGGTTGCTGGAGTGTGGGGCGGTGTTGCTCTAGACAAGTATTGTTTGTTTCGAGTTCCCGTATTCAGGCTCCTTTTTTCTTTCTTATCTTTGTTTGCTGCTATGTGGATTCTTATTAGAACGATAAAGAAATAATGGAACGTTTATTTGAAAAGTGGGCCGGAGAACCTTGTCTGTCTAAAGTCTTGCTCCCTGCTCACGGTTCTGCTAGAATATATTATATCCTTAAAGGGACTTCGAAAATATGTTTGGCAGCCTGCAATGACGATGTAAGAGAAAATGAAGCTTTTATATCGTTCTCCGACTTTTTTAAGGCTGAGGGTGTCAATGTGCCGGAAGTTTATGCTGTGGCTAATGACCGCAAAACTTATCTTGTGCAGTATTTGGGTGATACTACTCTATATGATTGGCTACAAAACCGTAAAGCTAAATCATCATCGGTGTTTGATGATGAGACAGTAGCTCTATATAAAAAGGTTATAGACAATCTTATCAGTCTACAGTTTGCAGGCCGAGGATTGGATTTTGCCAAAGCTTATCCTCGTGAGGCTTTCGATAGAACTTCCATGCAGTGGGATTTGAACTACTTTAAATACAATTTCCTAAAGCCGGCTCATATTCCTTTTGATGAGCAGCTGTTGGAAGACGACTTTGGTCGTTTGCTTGATACTCTTTGTAATGTTGATTCTTCGTTCTTTTTATACAGGGATTTCCAATCTAGAAATATAATGTTGTCCGATGATGGTGACTTATATTTTATCGACTATCAGGGAGGACGACGAGGTGCATTGCACTATGATTTGGCATCGTTGCTCTTTGATGCTAAAGCTGAGATACCTCATGATGTTAAGGAGACGCTACTAGACTATTACGTAGAACGCCTCTCTAACTTTATGGCTGTGGATAAAGATGTTTTCAAACAGCAGTTTTACCTTTTTGCTCTTATGCGTGTCATGCAAGCTATGGGGGCTTATGGCTTCCGAGGATTTTTCGAGGGTAAAGAGCATTTCATAAAAAGCATACCTCATGCTTGCCGTAATATGGATTATATATTGTCGTCGGGGAATATAACATTGTCGGTTCCTCATCTTATGCAAGTGTGGCAGCGTATAGCTCATTCCCAGTTTTCAATGAAAAAGGATAATGCCACGGATAAAACACCAGTGCTTACAGTGGCAGTAAACAGTTTCTCGTTCAGAAGGGGATACCCTGTGGAGTTGGCCGGTAATGGCGGTGGCTTCGTGTTCGATTGCAGAGCTCTTCCTAATCCCGGACGTTATGACTACTACAAGAAAATGACAGGTATGGATGCTGATGTTATAGATTTCCTACAGCGAGAGCCTGTTGTGGCATCATTCGTTGATAATGCTTTTGCTATGGTGTCGGCTTCCGTACAGACTTATATAGATAGAGGCTTTGCCAATTTGCAAGTGAATTTCGGATGTACGGGTGGTAGACATCGCTCCGTGTATTGTG
>JAFZEK010000211.1 GCA_017560705.1 Bacteroidales bacterium
CTTTGCATACCATGTTTTGCCCCATAATGAAACAATAATGGTATCCACGCATTTATTATAAGCATATTGGCAAAAGAACGTCCTATTCTTTTTTCAAATTTTACACTCTCTTTATCAAAATGATAGTGAGTGGTCCAATAATCGGATGTCGAAACATCAAAATAAGCCATCAACTCATCAGGTGTCTTTGCCTCCAAAAGCTTTGAAAACAAATTTCTGGATTCTTTCAACAGCATTGCAAACTGACTTATCCTAAGCGTAGGAAAACCATTGGGTCTTATCCTGAAGAACTTCCACATACTACCATCTATCGGAGTAAGGTTATAAACTTTCTTCAAATAGTCGTATTCTTTCTTTAGCTCGCAAGGATAGTTATCCGAATATTCTTTTTCCAACAAACCCGACTGGCCAAATAAAAGAGCTTCTATCTGAAACTCCGATGTCTGCAACTTAGAATATAACTGAATAGGTATTGACTTAGCCAACATCTCGAAAGGCAAAGAATTAGTCTTTCCGCCAAAATATTTGGCAAACATAATGTAGCAACAACTCTCCCATGAACCAGCACACTGCGACAACACAGAATCTACAACTCCCGACTTTCTTTCCAAACGTTCTACTACCAATTTCTCAAAATAGGTTGAAAAATAAAACGATTGAATGTTCTCCAAACTCTTTATGCAAGAAATAATACCAGACTGAGAGGAATGCAACAAATTTAAACCACGTTCTAAAACACCATCCCTTATAAAAGACTTGACTTCCAAAACATGAAGTTTATTGCCATTTTCTAGCAACACATCTTTATCATTTTCATATACTACGTGAAGTACTACATTGTTATAAGCCTTATCCAAATGATGCTTATGCAAATACCAATCTGATGCCTTTGTATGAATTTCCACATTCCCTACCCAGCGTATATTACCTATTTGAATATCCGAATTAAAGAAATCTGGACCCGAATCAGTGTTCACTTCACCGGGTGAATGAACTATTAGTTCCAATCCATCGGTAGTAAACAAAGTACTTTTTAGCAACCTATACTTCCACACATAATTCAAAAAAGCTTCGTCCATAGCTATCTGTTTTTTCAGTAGTACTCATTCTAAAAAAAGACAATACTCCATATTCTATCTACACCGCAGAAATGGAAAAATCATTGCTCGTTATAAGAAGAAAAATCATCGGCAATAATTTTTCCCTTACCGATGATTTTTTCAGTGTTTTATTTTTCAGTGTTTATCTCTCTCAAATCAATAAATAGTTCATCTAGCTGAGCCTGAGCTATAGGAGAAGGACTTCCACTCATTACATCTCTTCCACTATTATTCTTTGGGAAAGCAATAAAATCTCTAATACTATCTACTCCACTGAACACAGCACACATGCGGTCAAAACCAAATGCTAAACCACCATGAGGAGGAGCACCATACTCGAAAGCATTCATCAAGAATCCAAATTGATTTTGAGCTTCTTCATCAGAGAATCCTAGAGTGTGGAACATCTTATTTTGCAAATCTCTATCGTGGATACGGATACTACCACCACCAACTTCTACACCATTTATTACCATGTCGTAGGCATTGGCACGTATCTTACCCCACTCAGCAGGTGTATCCAAAAAATTTTCATCTTCGGGTTTAGGACTTGTAAATGGATGGTGCTTAGCATAGAAACGTTGAGTTTCTTCGTCCCATTCCAACAAAGGAAAATCTACAACCCACAATGGAGAGAACTTAGTATTATCTCTTAATCCTAAACGAGTTCCCATTTCCAAACGCAATTCGCACAAAGCCTTACGTGTTTTGTCTTCATCGCCACATAGAACCAACATCAAATCACCAGGTTTTGCTTCGAAAGCATTGGCTATTACCTTTAAGTCATCTTGCGAATAGAACTTATCCACCGACGATTTAAAACTACCATCAGCATTGTATTTTATATAAACCAATCCTGTAGCACCTACCTGTGGACGTTTTACAAAATCTGTAAGTTCATCCAACTGCTTTCTTGTGTATTCAGCACATCCTTCAGCATTTATACCGGCTATAAGATTTGCGTTATCAAAAATTCCAAATCCTTTACCTTTTGCTACATCGTTTATTTCCACAAACTTCATACCAAAACGTGTATCAGGTTTGTCACAACCATAATACTTCATAGCATCAGCATACGACATGCGAGGGAAAGAATCAAATTCTATATTCTTCAATTCCTTAAACAAGAACTTCACTAAGCTTTCGAAAGTGTTTAGAACATCTTCTTGTTCTACAAAGCTCATTTCGCAATCTATCTGAGTAAACTCTGGCTGTCTATCAGCACGCAAGTCTTCATCTCTAAAACAACGAACTATTTGAAAATATCTATCAAAGCCCGACACCATTAGCAATTGTTTATATTGCTGAGGCGATTGAGGCAAAGCATAAAATTCACCAGGATTCATACGAGAAGGCACCACAAAGTCTCTAGCACCTTCGGGAGTAGATTTTATAAGAAATGGAGTTTCTATTTCTATAAAATTCAATGTATTCAAATAGTTGCGTATAAGTATAGACATATTATGACGCAATTCCAAATTCTTACGTATAGGATTTCTTCTTAAATCCAAATATCTGTAACGCATACGCAAGTCATCGCCACCATCAGAGTTATCCTCTATTGTGAAAGGAGGCACTTTGGCACTATTCAAAACAGTAAGTTCACTTACTATAATTTCTATCTCACCTGTTGGTATTTTATTGTTCTTACTACTACGTTCAGCCACCAAACCC
The DNA here is from genome assembly GCA_017560705.1 of Bacteroidales bacterium. Lineage (GTDB taxonomy): Bacteria > Bacteroidota > Bacteroidia > Bacteroidales > P3 > HGM05376. Next base: position 2,775 of record JAFZEK010000211.1, read on the forward strand.
TTCACTTGCAACACATATTCACGTCCTAATTTACGTGCTTTTTCGCAAAGTTCGGCATTGGTTTCCATATTAAATACTAGCTGCGTAATACCATAACGGTCACGCAAATCAATAAAAGTCATACCACCTAAATCTCTCGAACGTTGCAACCATCCACTAAGGGTTACTTCTTTTCCTACATGAGCTATATTTAACTCACCACAAGTACATGTTCTATACATTCTCTTTCTGTTTATTTATTACATACAGCGACAAAAAAGACTAACCTACATCAATTTTTGTCCCAATACATCTTACTCATATTAAATTGTTCAGGATAACGAGCCTCAAC
>JAFZEK010000212.1 GCA_017560705.1 Bacteroidales bacterium
ACATCTAAATTAGTAGTGAAATAAATATTTTAGAATATTTCCTTTAGAGGGTCATTTCTGCAAAAATGACCCTCTTTTTTTAAACTTAAACAACGAATTATTTTATATGAAGATAAATTTTGTAGAGGAATTGCGTTGGCGTGGAATGATTCACGATATAATGCCTGGTGCTGAAGAACAACTGAACAAAGAAATGACCACAGCATACGTAGGCATAGACCCTACTGCCGACTCATTGCATATTGGTCACTTGGTAAGTATAATGATGCTTAAACATTTGCAAATGGCAGGACACAAACCTCTTGCCGTTGTAGGTGGTGCCACCGGTATGATTGGCGACCCTTCATTCAAGGCTGCTGAGCGTAAACTTCTTACCGTTGACGAAATCCAACATAATGTAAACTGCATTAAAAAACAGTTGGAAAAGTTTCTTTCTTTCGATGAAAAGGATGCTAATGCTGCTGAGATATTGAACAACTACGACTGGATGAAAGACTATCTTTTCTTAGATTTTATCCGTGATGTGGGTAAACACATAACAGTGAACTATATGATGGCTAAGGATTCTGTAAAGAAACGTATGGAAACCGGTATCTCTTTCACAGAGTTTACTTATCAGTTGCTTCAAGGTTATGACTTCCTTACTCTTTACAGAGAAAAAGGTTGTCGTTTGCAGATGGGTGGCTCAGACCAATGGGGCAACATTACCACCGGTACTGAACTTATAAGACGTATGGATGGTGGTGAAGCTTTTGCCTTGACTTGTCCGCTGATAACTAAAGCCGACGGCACTAAGTTTGGAAAAACAGAAGGTGGCAATGTATGGCTAGATCCCGAAAAGACATCGCCATACAAGTTCTATCAGTTTTGGTTAAACTGCTCGGACGAAGACACTTCTCGATACATTAGAATATTCACCCTTTTGCCAAAAGAAGAAATAGAACGCTTAGAAGAAGAACATAAAGCTGCTCCACACTTGCGTATATTGCAAAAAGCTTTGGCTAAGGATATAACAGTGAGAGTTCACTCCGAAAAAGATTATGAAGCCGCTGTAGCTGCTTCCGAAATTCTTTTTGGAAAAGGCACAACCGAAACTCTTCAACAATTGGATAAAGAAACATTGAAATCGGTGTTTGAAGGTGTGCCTACTTTCGAAATATCCAGAAACTTGCTAAAGGGTGAAGGTATAAATATAGTAGAACTTACTGCTGCTGAAACTGCTATGTTTGCATCGAAAGGCGAAGTGAAACGTGCGTTGAAAGAAAATTCTATTTCGTTGAACAAAGCCAAGATTAATGATACTTACCAAGTAACTGAAAAAGATTTGCTTTCGGATTCTATAATCCTAGTTCAAAAAGGTAAAAAGAACTATTACTTGGTAGAAGTGAAGTAAATATTTGATATTTTTCGATATCTGAGTGGCTGCATAGAGATATGTAGCCACTTTTTTTGTACCACAGATTTTCGTTATAGCATAGTTTTGCCCAAAAACTACCACACTTAGCACCCGCAACCCTGCGGGTTTGCACTCCTAACCGTGGGAGTTAGAGATGCAAAGTGTGGGGGTTATGACAGCTATATATGGGGGTTGCTGTTTGATTATATCCACTTTGGTGGGAAAATATATGTTCTAACGAAATGATATATATACGATATATTATAGAACATTCTCTGCATCACGATGGAGGTGACTTTTCTTTTTGATATAGATAAACCCTAATTTGGTATTGGAAAAACAAAGGGAAAATCATTGAATTGTTTTATGATATTTTTAGAGATTATCATGCGCTAAAAAATATATTCAAAGAGGTGTTTTGAGAACATTGGAGACTTCATTTCTTGAGAGTGCATGCTCAAGCCGCTGAGAGTGCATGCTCAAGAAGTTGAGGGTGCACTCTCAAGAAGAAAAGAGTATGGTGTCTGAAAATCAATCATTTATCAATAAGGGTAAAATACTCTGAATTTCATTCTCGAGAAGAAGCTAATTTAAGAGTTATTAATGAAAGGTAACTTCTGCCACTTTGATGTGTTTCAAAAAAAACGTATATTTGCAGAAAATAATACGTATAGTGTTTATTTATATTGCAAAGTAAATTAATGTCTTGAACAAATGTAATACTGAAAAACGAATGAAGAATTTAAAAAAGAAGTGTGTGCTTACACTCGTATTTGCATTGGGAGTGTTTCTGTTTACAGGTTGCTTCCAAAGTAAGAACTCTATAATACAGGTATGTTATCCCACGAAGAAATTGATTAAAAAGTCGGTGGAGTATACCGATCATATTCCTCTTACGGCTCACAGCCTTAGGAAGATGATAGAAAAAGATACAATGCATTATAAGATTGTGGTTATATACAGTGTGTGCTGTGGACCGTGCAATGTTAAGATGGAGAATGTTTATGCTCCGATGTATAAGTCGTTGGACACCTCGGTGTGTCGAATGTATTTTGTATTAGACGATTGCGGAAGTCTTCCGTGGAATGCTGACTATATGGCACAATACGGAGTAAAGGATTTGTATTATCTCCGCGATGACGACCCAATGTTTCATGAAAATATGCGACTGAAACATAGACAGACCAACATAATAAACTATGCTACACAGCCCAAGGCAGCGTTTACGTCTGTCGATGGTGTACCTACAACTTTGATAATAGACCCCAAGGGAAGGGTGAAACAACTTTATACAAAATATAGCAACGGCACCGGCTATATGAGCGAATATTCGTTGGATATGTTGAAAATGGATTCGCTGACAGTGCAGAACTTGAACTATGAAAAAATTGATACTATATCAGTAGGTTATGAATATACTAAGGAAATATCGAATTTGGATACAGTAAGTTTCCGAACATATAAGCCAATACCACGACCTGCATATTGCACTCCCGATGGAAAGTGCTACTAAAGATTAGAACATCGAATAACTCTCAAAATATGTCATGGTTATGGGTGTAATATTTTGAGAGATATTTGTTTATGTGGAAAAAGTAAGAGGAAAAAGACACTTTGGGATGAACAAAATATACTATATATATGTAGGATAAAAAGAAATATTTTGCATTGGTGTATAAAATAAGTTGCAATAATTATGCTAATTACCTTTTTTTGTGTATCTTTGCAGATTCAAACATACAGATATTAAAATTGTATAGTATTAAAATTCAAATAGTAATATAAAATGGCAAAGGAAAAGAAATTCATGACATGTGATGGTAATCAAGCTGCGGCTCATGTTGCCTACATGTTTAGCGAAGTTGCTGCTATATATCCTATTACTCCATCATCAACAATGGCTGAGTATGTAGACGAATGGGCAGCTTTTGGAAGAAAAAATATTTTTGGCGAAACTGTAAAGGTTGTAGAAATGCAATCTGAAGCCGGTGCTGCCGGTGCTGTACACGGCTCGTTGCAAGCTGGTGCTTTGACTACTACATTTACTGCATCGCAAGGTTTGTTGCTTATGATTCCTAACATGTACAAGATAGCAGGTGAATTGTTACCTGGTGTTTTCCATGTTTCAGCACGTGCTTTGGCTGCTCAAGCATTGTCTA
>JAFZEK010000213.1 GCA_017560705.1 Bacteroidales bacterium
ACCTCTTATAATGGGTCTAAAGAATGCCACCCCTCAGCAAGAAGCTATCATTAAAGCAGTGTATGATAAAGACACTCTTACACAAGAAGAGGTAGACATTGTTATCCACCTCGTTACCGACTTTGGAGGCATAGCAGCATCCAAAGACGCTATCGACAGCTATATGAATAGAGCCTGCGAGCTGATAGGTATGCTACCCCCATCGGAATATAAAGAATCTTTGCTGCTTCTAGTCAAAGATATGTATACACGCAAAAAATAAACAACGAAAATAAAGTACTAATTTAAAATAGTTTATATTATGAAGAAATTATTAGTAAGTGCATTCGTATTTATCATGTCTATGGGAATGATAAACGCACAAGAAACAAAGAGTCTTCCGGTTTTACCTGATAACATTTCAGTTAAAAACCTCGATGGAAAAACAATTCAAACTTCAGAATTTGGAAATGACGGCAAACCTTATATCTTGAGTTTTTGGGCCACATGGTGCAAACCTTGTCTTAGAGAGTTGAACACCATAAAAGAAGTTTATGAAGAATGGCAAGAAGAAACCGGCGTAAAAATCATAGCCGTAAGCATCGACGATGCACGAGGTGCCTCTAGAGTAAAACCATTAGTAAACGGTAGTGGTTGGGAATATGAAGTGTACATAGACCAAAACCAAGACTTGAAACGTGCCATGAATGTTGTAAACGTTCCTCACACATTTATCATCAATGGCAAAGGAGAAATAGTTTGGCAACACACCTCGTTTGTAGAAGGTAGCGAAGAAGAGCTTATAGAGCTTGTAAAGAAAGTAATGAACGGCGAAGATATATCTGAAAGCAAATAAGAAGTAGAATGATGAAGAAACTGCTAATAATGCTTGTAGCATCAGTATTTACTGTTCAGCTTCAAGCACAGTCTCTTGGTGGAGGTCAGGTGACAGGGAATTTCCAAATAGATGCACAGCTATCTCGCCAAGATTCTGCTATCGGTGCTGAGGATGTACCTCAAAAATTATTATCGAACGTATTTGCCAACCTTCTTTACACCAATGGAGGTTTCTCGGCCGGCGTTCGCTTCGAATCATACTTAGACCCTCTTTTGGGTTTCAACGCACAATACAAAGGTGCCGGCATTGCCAATAAGTTTATGAGTTACCAAAACGACATGTTCGAAATAACAGCCGGTAACTTCTACGACCAATACGGTAGTGGACTTATTTTCCGCTCCTACGAAGACCGCAATCTAGGCTTAGACAACGCCATGATGGGGGTTAACGTAAAAGTTCGCCCTATGGACGGTATCATAATCAAATCCATGGTAGGAAAACAAAGATACTATTGGGATTATGGTAAAGGTCTTGTAAGAGGTATCGACGGAGAATTTTCTATCAACTCCCTTATCAAAAGATTTGAAGAAAGCAAAACACGTGTCACTCTCGGAGCAGGCTTTATAAGCAAATACGAAGAAGACCAAACCATATTAGCCGGCGACAACTACAAGCTAAACTTGCCTCTTAACGTTGGAGCAGGTTCTTTCAGAATGGATTTGGCACACGGCAACTGGGGCCTACAAGCCGAATATGCCATAAAAAGCCAAGACCCTAACGTGCTAAACAACTACATATACAAAGGTGGTAATGCTCTATTCGTGTCGGCATCCTATTCACAAAAAGGACTAGGTATAAACCTGCAAGCCAAACGCATAGACAATATGGGCTTCAAATCCGAACGCTCTGCCACCGGCGAAATGCTATACATCAACTACATTCCTGCTATGAGCAAACAACATACCTATGCTCTTATGGCGCTATATCCTGCCATCACACAAGTGAATGGTGAAATGGGAGTGCAAGCCGACGTTACCTATTCCATAAAAAAAGGCACCCTTCTTGGTGGTAAATACGGCACAGGTATCAAGATGAACTTCTCGCAAATTATGTCTATCGACAAACAACCTCTAGAAGGCTATACAACCATAGGCGAAACAGGAACCGATGGATACACATCAAACTTCTTCAAAGTAGGCGATGAGCTTTATTACCAAGACTTCAATATAGAGATCAGTAAAAAGCTTTCGAAAGCAGCCAAATTGGCTGTCACCTACGCCTACATAGCTTTCAACCCTATAATGGAAAATGAACACGGCGACATACACTATAACAATGTATTCGTAGCAGACTATACCCACAAGCTAAACTCCAAAAACGTTTTGCGCGGAGAACTACAATGGCTTAAAAGCAACATAGCTTACTTCGACGAAGACAAGCGTAGCGGCGATTGGCTAATGGCCTTAGTAGAATGGAACTTCACATCAGCGTTCTTCCTTTCTGTTAGCGACCAATACAACTACAATGGTAGCGAAGAACACTACTACAACGTATCCGTAGGCTACACTCACAACACTACACGCTTGCAAGTGGGCTATGGAAAACAACGTAAAGGGCTATTGTGCATTGGCGGTGTATGTAGAGAAGTGCCTGCTAGCAACGGTTTGACCATTTCTCTTACTAGCAGCTTTTAATAATTAAAAACAACATTAAGAATATGAAAAGATATATGCTGAAAAATGTAATAAAATCCGTTTTAGTTGCAACTGCAGTTCTATTTACCGCTTGCGACAAAATAGATAGCGATGATTACTTAATATATTCAGGCAGCAATGGTGAATGGGTAAATGGTAGCTCTGTAACCGATAAAGAACAACGTGTTTTTGTAGAAAAATACACCGGTGTACGTTGCGTAAACTGTCCTGATGCCGACGTTGCTATATCACAAATACAAAGCAGCCTTGGTCATAAGATTATAGCAGTATCCATTCATGCCGGTGGTATGGCAAGACCATACAGTGGCTACGAAGATTTTCGCACCGAGACCGGCGAAGCATGGAACACTTACTTTGGCATACAAGCCAACCCTAGTGTTATGGTAAATAGAAGCATGAACAATGGCACTCCAAACATCATCACCGATGTGGCAGCAGTGTCCGGTGCTGTAAACTCTGCTTTGAGCCAAAATGGTAATATAGCTATGGAAATGACATCAACATTCAACGCTGACAACGGCAACGGATATGTAGATGTAAGCCTAGAGTTCCTTGAAAAAGTGGCCGATGAGCTAACAATAACTCTACTTGTTACCGAAGATGGAATAATAGGAAAGCAATTAGAACATGGCGGCGTCAACGAAAACTATGAGTTCAACCACGTGTTTCGCATGACTATTACCGACCTATGGGGAGCAGATGTTGTTGCCGATGGCGAAAAAGGAACATGCCGCAGTGCTAGATTCGAATACTCTTTGCCTAGCAACTACAAAGCTGAAAAATGTCATATCGTAGGTTTTATTTCCAAGAAAAACACTCGCGAAATTATCCAATCAGCTGAAACATCACTTATGTAATCAATAACACCTTTATTTCATATTGCCTCAAAATAAAGATTAGGCAATAAAAAAAAAGAGCAACATCAAAGGAATATATATTCTTTAGTGTTGCTCTTTTTATATGCTATTTTCCCTGATAATCCCACCTAAATCAACGCTGAACAATCCTTTGCAATATAATATATCCTTTTACAACAATATGACAAAAAAAATGAGTTAACTCAACGAAGATTTTGAGTTAACTCATAAAAGTCTACGAGTTAACTCATAGTATACACACGGGTTAACTCGTAGAAAATTTTGAGTTAACTCAAAGGATTTTTTGAGTTAACTCAAAAATTCAGCATCCTTTCATCTAGTCTTTATATTAGGCCTAAATCGGAGGAAAAATAACGGAAACTTCTAAAGGCAACTTCTAAAAATTCCACGTCCTCTGAAATATTATCATGAAACAAAAGAACTTTTGCGTGGTTGACTTCGTCGATGTTGCTATCGCTCGAAATAGCTAATGCTAAGGCATTGCTCTTTACTCGCTTAATCGCAAC
>JAFZEK010000214.1 GCA_017560705.1 Bacteroidales bacterium
TATTTGTAGTGGTTTATTATTTGTTGGTGTTGTTAGGAGTTGTAGAACTTGTAAGATAAATTTTTTTTCTGTAACTTTGCAGTTTGTAAAAAGAATGGAAAAAGTCGCTATTTCGCAACATAATAAGTTGTGAAACAGTGCACTTTTTTGTCAAGATATGGAAGAATAATATATATAGTATGGACGACAAATCTATAAACAATAAAAATTATACCCCCAATGCCGACGGTGGTAGTGGTGGCGGTTCGGAAATAATATCTCTTCAGGGCATGTTCCAAAATTGGTATTTGGACTATGCGAGTTATGTTATCCTGGACCGTGCAGTGCCAGCACTTAGTGATGGGCTGAAGCCTGTGCAGCGTCGTATATTGCATTCAATGAAAGAATTGGATGATGGTAGGTATAATAAAGTTGCTAATATTGTGGGTAATACGATGAAGTATCACCCTCATGGCGATGCTAGTATTGGCGACGCTTTGGTCACTTTGGGTCAAAAGGATTTGCTTATTGATTGTCAAGGAAACTGGGGGAATATACTTACTGGCGATGGTGCTGCTGCACCTCGTTATATAGAAGCACGACTTAGCAAGTTTGCTTTGGATGTGGTTTATAACCCCAAAATAACAGAGTGGAAGCCTAGTTACGATGGTCGTAATAAAGAACCTATATCGTTGCCCATAAAGTTTCCGTTGTTGCTAGCTCAAGGCACGGAAGGTATTGGGGTGGCTTTTGCTACTAAGATTTTGCCCCACAATTTTGTGGAACTTATTGATGCGTCTATTGCCTACTATCGTGGCGAGGACTTTGAGTTGTATCCTGATTTTCCTACTGGTGGAATGGTGGATGTGAGCAAATACAATGATGGTCTGCGTCGAATAAAGGGTGTGAGTGATACTGATGAAGACGACTTCGACGCTTTGGAAGTGGATGACTTCGACGATTTTGGAGGCGAAGACGGTGCTGAAGGCTCGAAGAAAAAAGGTAAGAAAAACGACAAGGATAGTGCCAATATCAGCAAGGTGCGTATTCGAGCTAAGATTCATCAGGTGGATAAGAAAACGCTGTGCATAACTGAAATACCTTTTGGAACTACGACCGACTCGCTGATAAAAAGCATTATAGATGCTAACGAAAGCGGAAAGATAAAGATAAGAAAAGTGGACGACAACACGGCTGCCAATGTGGAAATAATGATATATTTGGCTCCGAATGTGTCGCCAGACCAAATGATAGATGCTCTTTACACGTTCACTAAGTGTGAGATTAGTCTTTCGCCAAACAGTTTTGTCATCAACAACGACAAGCCTGTGTTTATGAGTGTTAGCGATATATTGAAGACATCGGCAGAGCATACTAAGTTTCTTCTTCAAAGGGAGTTGGAGATACAGCTATCCGAACTTCAGGAAAAATGGCAGTGGGTGTCGCTTGAACGTATATTCATTGAGAATGAGATATATGAGGACATAAAGAAGTGTACTACCGACGAGGCTATAAACACCACCATAAGCGAGGGCTTGAAGCCTTTTGTTCAAAATCTTATACGTCCCGTCACTCCCGAAGATATATTAAAACTGAGAAAGATACCTATAGAGCGTATTTCTAAATATAACTCGGATAAAGCCGATGATATATTGCGTGCCGTAGAGGACGATATGAAGCAAGTGAAGTACGACATTGACCACATAATAGACTATTCGATAGCCTACTTTGAGCGTATAAAAGAGAAATACGGCAAGGGCAGAGAGCGTAAAACGGAGATAAGAAACTTTGAAACCATAGAGGCTGTAACGGTGGCTATAATGAACGAAAAGCTGTATGTGAATAAAAAAGAAGGTTTTGCGGGCTATGGTTTGAAGAAGGATGAGAATGTGGAATACGTGTGCGATTGTAGCGACTTGGACGATGTGATTGCATTCCGCAAGGATGGTACTTTCATCATTTCTAAGATTCAGGAAAAAGGATTCCTTGGCAATGTGAATTGTAAGGAGATTATATATATCAACGTCTTTAGGAAAAGGGACGAACGTACTGTGTACAACGTAGTGTATGCCGATGGTGCGTTTGGCAATGCTTTGATAAAGCGTTTTTCGGTGGTGGGTATAACACGCGACCGCGAATACGACCTTACTAAAGGCACAAAGGGCAGCAAGATATTGTATTTTTCGGCTAATCCGAATGGCGAAGCCGAAACTATTATGGTGCATCATCGCCCAAAACCAAAGTTGAAAAAGTTGAGCTTTGAGTTTAATTTTGCTGATATTGCCATAAAGGGGCGACAATCCATTGGAAATATATTGACCAAGAATCCTATACGTAAGATAAATATAAAAGGAGAAGGTGTTTCTACTTTGGGAGCAAGAAGTATATGGTTTGACGATACGGTGAAGCGGCTAAATGTAGAGGGCCGTGGTTTGTTCCTTGGCGATTTCAAGGGGCAAGATAAGATATTCACCGTTATGAAGTCGGGTCATTTTAGGACTTGCAACTTCGACTTGACCAACCACTTCGACGATGATTTATTGCACATAAGAAAGCATAATCCGAAGACGATAATAACAGCTTTGTATCAGGAAGGCGAAAATAAATACTATTATATAAAGCGTTTCCAGATAGAGGATTTTGATAAGAAGTTATTGTTCTTGGATGAAGATTCGGAAGATGTGTTGCTAGACGTGGTTTATGACACATTCCCAAGGCTGGAAGTCTTTTACGATACAGAGAATACTAATAAGAAAATAGCATCGGAAATAATAGAGGTTACGGATTTTATAGGCGTTAAGGGCTACAAAGCCAAGGGTAAAAGAATATCCACTGCTGCTATAGAAAGCTATAAGTGGCTAACGCCGCTACCAGAGCCTGAGCCAGAACCCGAAGAAAAAGAAGAACCAAAGGATTTGGATTTTGGCAATTCTTCGTTCTCTGATGCCGACGGCGATGTGGTGCAAGGTACTCTTTTTTGATGATGTGTAAATAATAAAGAAACAGAATGAAGATATTAATAGTGCTTCCACGTTTTCCTTATCCATTGGAAAAAGGCGATAAGTTGCGTGCATATAACCAGATTAAGGGTTTGTCAAAAACCAACGAGATTGTGCTTTTTTGTGTGTCTCATAAAAAGGTGCGTCAAGGGGATATTGATAAATTAAAGCCATATTGTTCGGCCATAAAGGTGGTAAAACCGTCGAAGCTTGTGGCTTATGCCAACGTGGTGAAATCGTTCTTTTCGATAGATTCGTTGCAAGTGGGCTATTGGAACTCCAAGAAAATACGTGCTAGCTATTCCCGTTTTGAAAGGAAACAAAAGCCCGATGTTGTTTACTGCCAAATGATAAGAACAATGGAATGGGTGGCCAAGTCGGAGTTTCCAAAGGTGTTGGATTTTCAAGATGCATTGTCTAAGAACGTAGAACGCAGAATGTATAAGACTAAAGGCTTATTTAGAAAGATATTGCACTATGAGTTTAAGATGTTGCGTTCGTGTGAGTATGATGCTTTTTCTTGCTTCGATGCGTTTACTATTATATCAGAGCAGGATAGGGATGCCGTGCCTCATACTCGGAACAGCGAAATAAAAGTGTTGCCCAACGGAGTGGATACCGATTATTTTAAGCCACAGGATTGTGAGCCTAAGTATGATGTGTTGTTTTGCGGCAATATGAATTATGCTCCTAATGTGGATGCTGCATTGTTCTTGGCCAAGGAGGTGATGCCCCTAGTGTGGAAACACCGACCCGAAACAACGCTGTTGTTGGCAGGTGCTAATCCGGCAGTGTCTGTAAGGAATTTGCAGACTTCCAAAATAAAAGTTACAGGTTGGGTAGACGATATAAGGGAATGTTATGCTCAAGCAAAAATATTTGTAGCACCTATGCAAATTGGTTCGGGGTTGCAAAACAAGTTGTTGGAAGCTATGGCTATGAGAAAGCCGTGTATAACATCGCCGTTGGCAAATAATGCTTTGGGAGCAATGGACGGTAAGCAGATATTTGAAGCCGAAGTTGCTCAAGATTATGCCGACTATATACTTAGATTACTGACCGATAAGGCTGAAGCCGATGAGTTGGCTGCTAATGGCTACAACTTTGTGATGGAAAATTATAATTGGGACAAGTATAGCAAGGAATTGGAAAGCCTATTAGAAGAAGTTAAAAATATGGATTTCAAAACCAAGCAGTCTTCTAAAAAGAAAGCCTAGATTGGGAGAAGTTTCATGAGGATTGATTGTCTTGTGGAATGTGGTTTATTTCTTTTTTCAGCGGACTTTGCTATCTGCTGGTATTTGATGGCAGGAAAGAAAGGACTGCTGATGAAAAGAAAAAAAGCATAGAAGAATAAAAATGATAGATATAAAAGAATAGTAATAACAATAAAAATATTAAATATGACACCAAAAGATTTGGGATTTTATTTTCCTGCAGAGTGGGAAAAACATAAAGCAACATGGCTAAACTACCCTCATAATGAAAACTCCTGGCCTGGAAAAATAGATACTATATACCCATCGTATCATATTTTTATAAAGTTTTTGGCCGATGTGGAAGTTGTGCATATAAATGTTATTAGTGAGGCAATGAAACAAAGTGTTTATTACTCATTGCTTATGATAGGAACTAATATGAGTAATGTTCATTTCCATATTATTCCAACTAATGATGCATGGACTAGGGATTGCGGTCCAGCGTTTTTGTTGAACAGAAATGACGATAAGCAAAAAGCCATAGTTAATTGGACTTATAATGCTTGGGGAGGTAAATATCCTTGCGACTTGGATAATGAAATACCCTTGAAGGTGGCAGAGCTTTTAAACTTGAAAGTTTTTGAACCAGGTATTGTTATGGAAGGAGGTTCGGTAGATTTTAATGGTGTAGGCGATGTGCTTACAACTAAAGCATGTTTGCTAAATCCTAATAGAAATCCTTCGCTTACACAAGGACAAATAGAAGAAAAACTTTGCAATTTCTATGGTGTAGACAATGTTATTTGGTTGGGAGATGGAATAGAAGGCGATGATACAGATGGTCATGTAGATGATTTGTCGAGATTTGTAAACGAAGATACTATTGTAACAGTGGTTGAAACAAATGAAGAAGATGAAAACTATTTGCCATTGAAAGAAAATCTAGCATTGTTGAACAAAGTTCGTTTGTCTTCGGGTAAGCAACCAAATGTGGTAGAACTTCCAATGCCCGATCCTGTTATATGGGAAGATCAAAGACTTCCGGCTTCGTATGCAAATTTCTACATTGCAAATAACACTGTTATAATGCCTGTGTTCAAATGCGAAAAGGATAATAAGGCTTATTATATATTAGAAGAATGCTTTAAAGATAAAACAATTCAAGCTGTAGACAGCACTGATATTATTTGGGGACTAGGTAGTTTCCACTGTTTGTCGCAGCAAGAACCTGAATTGAAATCGGCAAAGGATGTAGAATAATCGGCAATAGGTTTGAGAATAATATTTGAAATATATTCATTAGGAATTGCTTTAGAGTAGTTCCTAATGATTTACGATATAAATATTTTCTATTAAGCAATGAAAGTTTCAATTATAAGTATTGGGGATGAGTTGTTGATAGGTCAGGTGGTGAATACCAATGCCTCGTGGATGTCTCAGCTGTTGGTGTCTAATGGTATGAATGTGGATAAAGTGTATACCATATCGGATAAGCGAGCAGATATAGAAGAAACGTTGTCCCTAAGTTTGAAAGGGAGTGATGCTGTAATAATAACCGGAGGTTTAGGTCCTACTAAAGACGATGTTACAAAGAAGACATTGTGTGATTTTTTCAACAGCGAATTGGTAGAGGACTCAGCTACGTTTGAGGTTATTTCGGATATATTTGCCAAAAGAGGCTATCCTATGACCGATACAAATAGACAACAAGCGTTGGTGCCAAAGTGCTCCAAAGTGTTATTGAATAAAAGGGGTACAGCACCTGGTATGTGGTTTGAGGTAGGGGCAAAGGTTGTAGTGTCGTTGCCCGGAGTGCCTTTTGAAATGCAATATCTGATGAATGAAGAGGTTGTTCCTCGCATGTTGGAGCATTTCATGGTAGAACATATCATTCATAAGAATCTGCTTTTTCAAGGAATTGGCGAGTCCTTTTTGTCTGATAGGATAGAGAATTGGGAGTTGGCGTTGCCTCAGAATATTAAGTTGGCCTACTTGCCCAAAGCTGGATTGTTGCGCTTGAGACTAACTGCTATAGGTGCCGATAAAGAAGCATTGATGGCAAAAATAGATGAGTTGGTTAAGGAGTTGTATTCAATGGTAGGCGAATATATTTTGGGCGAGGATATGGAAAACTTGGCAGAAGTATTAGCTTATAAGATGAAAACTGAAGGAAAAACGTTGGCAGTGGCTGAGAGTTGTTCAGGAGGGGCTATAGCTTCTAGCATAACTCAAAAAGCAGGAGCTTCGGAATATTTTAAGGGTGGAGTAGTGGCTTATTCTAATGCTGTTAAAGAAAATGTACTTGGAGTTAAATCTTCAACCTTGGCAGAGCATGGAGCTGTAAGTGAAGAAACGGCGACGGAAATGGTTCGTGGAGTTCTGAAACTTATGGATGCCGACTATGCAATAGCCACAACGGGTATTGCGGGTCCCGGAGGTGGAACACCTGAAAAGCCTGTAGGTACAGTTTGGATAGCTGTAGCTTCGAAAGATGAAGTATTTGCTCAAAAGATGACTTTCGGCGATGATAGATTAAGAGTAATAGAGAGAACAGCAAATCAAGCATTTGCTAATATGTTGAAATTAATAACTAAGAAACTATGTTGAGAATAATAACAAGTCCATACGTAGTGTCGGTTTTTATGTTGATACTATCAAATTTTTTCATGACATACGCATGGTACGGACACTTGAAAAATATGTCGGGAAAAGCATGGTATGTGGCTGCAATTGTAAGTTGGCTAATTGCTTTCTTTGAATATATGATACAAGTGCCGGCAAATCGATTATGATATACAGTATATACCTTGCCACAGCTGAAAATTATTCAAGAGGTTATTTCCCTTTCAGTGTTTATTCCTTTTGCAATGATTGTGATGAATCAGCCGTTTAAAACTAACTATATTTGGGCGTGTTTATGCTTAGTTGGTGCTGTTTATTTTATGTTTAAGAACTAATATTTGTAAATAATTTGATTTTTTTTTGGTTTTGTATTTCTGTGATATATAAATTGTTGGGAAAGAAAAAAAGAGTTCTTCTGCTCCAAAAATGAAATAAATGATTTTTTGTTTTTTTTATTTCGTAATAATTTTGTACCTTTGCAAGCCAAATAGACGATTAAAAATATATAGCAATAATAAAATAGAGATGAAAAAGATATACTTTTTGATATTCTTGGGAACAATGTTTTCTGTTTCCGCACAAAAGATGAAACCTCTTTATGATCAGTTTTCAAGATCTTGGGGATACGTTAGTGAAAAAGGAATGTGGATGATTAATCCTGCCTTCGAAGCTGCCGAAGATTTTTCGGATGGTAATGTTGTAGCAGCTGTAATGTTGAATAAGCGTTGGGGTGCTATTAATTCTAAGGGTACAGTAGTGGTAGAACCTATATTTGAGTTCAGCAGTCAAGCTGTAGAAGCTTATTTCCAACAATTGGAATCTAAGGATCAAAATAGCGAATGGATTTTAGTTGTAAAAGATATAGAATCGGGAAAATTTGGTTTTGCTAACTGTAAGGGTGCTTGGGTTATAAAACCTCAATACGATGTGGCAACAGATTTTACAGATTATTCGTACAAACGCTACTCTACTGTAAAGAAAGATGAAAAGTGGGGTTGTATAAGTGATAAGGGTGAACTTGTGGTGAAAACTGTTTTTGAAACACAAGATCAAGCTACTGATGCAGGTTATCAATGGCACAAAAACGAACCTCTTGGAGTATGGTTGTATCCTGCTCAAACTAAAGAAGGTATTTGGGGATATGTAAACTACCGTGGAAATTGGGCTATAAAACCAATATTTGAATATGCACAAGAATTTGTGGGAGACCGTTATAATCGTTGTGCTGTAGTGAAAATAGATGGTTCTTGGGGTTGTGTGGATGACAGAGGTAAGTATGTGGTAGATCCTAAGTTCCCTTTTGCAGGTCAAGCAGTGAGAGCAGGTTTTGATTGGAGAAAGAGTAAATAGATTTGTTTTCATATCATATTAATTTTTAATGTTGAAGAAAAGGCTGATGATAAATTATCGGCCTTTTTGTTTGGATGAAAGTTCGTATTCAATGTATCAACTTCCTAAATCTTAGACATATTAGATGAGAGTATTGCTGTTGAAAGTCTTTTGATTAATACTAAGAGAAAGAATACTGCAAAAGCTAAATTTTGAAAGAATGATACATTAATAGGAGTAATTTTAAAAGCGAAAAAGATAAAATGAAAAAGATATTTTGTACACTAGCTTTGATGGGATTGATTTTTGTTTCCTGTTCATTGGATAAGGCTGAAGAAGTGAAAGAAACAAAAGTGGTGGCTGCTTATCTTGCTCATAACAGCGATGTGGAACCTGATTTGAATTGGGTGACACAGATAAATTATGCGTTTGGATTGGTGGATACTTCTACATTCGATAGAATTGTAATTTTGAATGAATCAAGATTTTCAAAAGTGGCACAGCTTAAGAAAGATAATCCTGATATTAAGATATTGTTGTCCATAGGAGGATGGGGCGCTGGAGGTTTTAGCGAAATGGCTGCTTCAGAATGTACAAGAAAAGCTTTTGCCGAAGATTGTAAACGCATCGTTCTTGAGTATGGAATAGATGGTATTGATTTGGATTGGGAGTATCCTTCTAGTTCCGAAGCTGGAATATCCTCGTCTGAAGATGATGTAGATAATTTTACACTGCTGGTGAAAGATATTCGTGAAGCTATAGGCAATGATAAGTTGCTGACTATTGCTACTATTGCCGATGCTTTTTATGTGGATTTTCCAGCTGTGATAGATTATTTGGATATGGTAAATATTATGGCATACGATGTATCTAGACCACCATATCATCACTCAGCTTTGTATCGCTCACAACATTCTGGAAGAATAACAGCTGATGAAGCTGTAGAGGCTCATTTGAAGGCTGGTGTTCCTGAAGACAAGTTGGTGCTTGGTATCCCTTTGTATGGTCATGGTGTTGATAGTTTGCCGGATTATACCTATTATGCCGATATATTGAATCTAGAGAACTATAATTTTTATTGGGATGATACAGCCAAAGTACCATATGCCACTAATGTGGATGGAAAATTTGTTTTGTGTTATGAAGATACAATATCGGTGGCCTTGAAAAGTCAGTATGTAAATGAAAAGAATTTGAGAGGTATAATGTATTGGGAATATACTTTGGATGCTCCAAGTTTGCCTTTGGTGAAGACAATATATCGCGAAATTATGAAAATCGATAATATGTAGAAACTTGCATATATCAATGAAAAATGTTTTTGAAGTAGATACATTTAAAGAGATACGATGAAGACAATAAGTGTAAAGGATAAGGACTTTGAATTGTATATTTCTGAACAAGAAATAAATCAGATAGTGTGTCAGTTGGCAAAAAACATAAGTGAGGATCTGAAAGAAGAGAATCTTCTGATATTAGCAGTTCTAAATGGAAGTTTTATTTTTGTTGCAGATTTGGTAAGAAATTTGGAATTTGATGCGGAAATATCCTTTGTAAAAATATCGTCGTACAACGGTGTTAGTTCCACTGGAACAGTGAAGCAACTTATCGGCTTGAATGAAAGTTTGGAAAATAGGACAGTGCTAGTGGTGGAAGATATTATAGATTCGGGATTGTCGATGGGAATGTTGCTAGAAGAATTGAAAAAGTATAACCCAAAAGATGTGAAGGTTTGTACTTTTTTGTTTAAGCCCAATATGTTTAAAGGAAGCTATGAAGTGCATTATGTAGGTAAGTCTATATCTGACGAATTTATAGTGGGATACGGCTTAGATTATGATGGAATGGGACGGAAATATGGTGAAATATATCAGTTAAAACAGTAGAGTAATCAAAAAAAACGGACTTTAATATACTTGATTTTAAGTTTGTTAATTGAGAAGTTGCGAGGTAGGTGTAGAAAAATTTTGTAGATTGACAAAAAGTTTGTATCTTTGCAAATTGAAATAGGTAAAGAAATTAGTAATAAAATCGTTTAAAAACCATCGTTTAAAACGGCAAAAAATAATAAGAAATGAAAAAAGGAATACATCCAGACAATTACAGATTAGTTGTGTTTAAAGATATGTCTAATGACACAATGGTATTGACAAGAAGCTGTGCTAACACTAAAGAAACTGTTGTTTACACAGACGGTAAAGAATATCCAGTAGTAAAATTAGAAATTTCTAATACTTCTCACCCATTCTTTACAGGTAAATTGAAATTAGTTGACACTGCTGGTCGCGTTGACAAGTTTATGAATAAATACAAAAAGACATACAAACGTTAAGATTGATAAATGTGATTTTTTAATGTTTGAATACAACAGGAGGCATTTCATAATGGGTGAATGTCTCCTGTTTATTTATGTCGATGGTCGAAAGAATATGACTCTATTATTTTAACCCAAATCGGTCATTAGAAATATAAATATAAGGTATACCGTTTATTATATATGATATTTTCTAATGACGGTCATTAGAAAATATCACACATAAAACACTGATTGATATTTACATACAACACACTCATAATCTTGTATAAATCCTAATGACCGATTTGGGTTTAAGGGGAAGATAGTGACCTTTTTCTAGGTTCTAAAATAGAGCGTTTTTGGTTATACTATGGTGTGAAAATTTCTACTAGATGGGCATAAAAAATATCGCGAGGAAATTTTATCTACTACGTGATGTAGTTATAATTTCATCGTGAGGAAAATTTATCTACATGGGGGTGGAAAAATGATGAGTAGTTTAATATTTGAATATCGTATATAATACAATTTTTTTGACCGAGTGTTTGGCGGTAAAAACGATGTGTGATGTTCCCAAAAATGTTCGTATATATTTTTTGAAAGAGGGCTAAACAAAAAAAATATTGTGAGGTTCTATAAAAAAGTGTACATTTGCAAAAGTGTTAGAATGTACAATAGATGCATAAAAAACGATTAATTATTTAAAATATAGATTATTATGAGAAAAAAACTTTTATTGGCATGTTTTATGTTTTGCGTAGGATTCATGTTTTTTTCCTGCGAAAAGACTGAAGATTGGGCTGCTGAAATAGCAGGAACTTATAAAGGTACTAACTTTTCTAAAACTGAAACTAGTGCTATTATAGTTCTTGAAAGAGTTGATAATACTCATGTATTGTTGAGTTTTGATGCGGCAACTAAGGAATTGGCTTCAGATTTTGATCCTGTAGAGGTGACGAAAGAAGGAAATGTTTATAAATTGGAGTCAGAATCTGCTACTCAAAAGATTCAAGGAACAGTGGAAAATAATATTTTGAAATTGGTGGTTACTTTCCAAAATATTGAAATTCTTAATGCTGTAGCAGAAAAAGAAGTTTAGTATTATTCTTTTTTAGACGAGACTTTTTACTGCATATTTTTCCGCTTATGTGTTTTATGCTGAATTGTATTATACTGAAAGGTTAAGCATATAAGCGGAAATAAATTTAGTGAGAACGATTCAAGTTTAGACATCTTTTTCTGCATCTTTCTTTCATAGCGTTGATAAACCGTTTCATAGTGGAGAAATATTCAATATTAGAGATATTCCATTGAGAATGGTTTAAATTCCTCTTCTTGAAAGAAGGATAGGGCAATGTGTGGAGCATGGATAGGTGTTGAAAAGCATGATGCAAAGGTATAGCATTGTAAAATTAAGTGTAAAGCAATGACATTTAGACACAAGTCTTGATGATAAATATATAATTTGATAGGTGAAAGAAATAAATGTAGTAGATATAGAACGTTTTAGAGAAATAATTACATCGTGTGGTAGGATAGTGATTATTTCTCATACAAGTCCTGATGGTGATGCTGTAGGCTCATCTTTGGGATTGAGTAGGTGTTTTAAAAGTTTGGGACAGCCTACTACAGTGGTCTTTCCGGATGCTTATCCTTTCTATTATGACTTTTTGGTGAAAGAAGATGATGATATAATAGTAGCATCGGAATGTGCCGATGAGGCAAAGCAAAAGTTGGCGGAAGCAGATGTTATAGTGGCAGTAGATTTCTGCGACCCTTCTCGTGTAGACTTTTTAAAGGAAGACTTGTTGAATGCCAAAGCTAAAAAGATAATGATAGATCATCATTTGAATCCTTATGAAAAGGATTTTGATGTTGTATTTTCTGATAATACCATCTCTTCAGCATCGGAATTTGTGTATTGGGTGGTTACTATGGCTTTTGGAAAAGAAATAATAACCAAGTGTGTGGCTGAATGTATCTATACTGGTATATGCACCGATACAGGCTCGTTTAGCTACTCATGTAATAGTCCTACGGTTTATTTGGCAACGGCTCATCTTATTGAAGTGGGTGTGAACGCGAGTGCTGTGAATAGCCATATTTATAATTCTTATTCAAGAAATAGGTTGCTTCTTTTGGGATATTGTATAAACAAGCGATTGCGTATCTTTGATGATATGAAGATGGCTTATTTCTACGTCTCTAAAGAAGACCAACAGCTTTTTGATGCTCAGAAAGGCGATTTGGAGGGAGTGGTGAACTATACTCTTATGATGCAAGATATAGAAGTGGGTGCACTAATAAAAGAAAACAGCGAAGGTGTGGTTAGAATATCTTTCAGGTCTAAACACGATTTCAATGTCAATGAGTTTGCTAAGAAATATTTTGATGGGGGAGGACACAGAAAAGCCTCCGGTGCTACATCTATTTATGACTTTGACAAAACTTGCTCCTACTTGGAAGAATGTTTTCGTAAAGAATTGTTGAAATGAGAATGAATAGAACTAATATATTATACATTTGTTTTGTGGGTGTGTTGTTGCTGGCATGCAACGATAATATACCTGTTACGGATTTGTCCGAAATTAAGAACAAAACTCCTTATAAAGAGAACATGCTCAACGCAACTAATTATGTGGCAAAATCGGAAGAAAATGAGATTAATAACTATATAAAGCGTAGGGGATGGGACGATATGAAACGCATGGATAATGGATTGCGTATATGGGAGTACGACAAAGGAAGCGGAAAACCTGTGGAATACAATAAGATGGCAGCAGTTTCTTATTCAGTGGAATCGATAACCGGAAAGATGATTTATGAA
>JAFZEK010000215.1 GCA_017560705.1 Bacteroidales bacterium
GGGTGTGGATTCATAACGGTGCTCTTATATTCGGGGTGGAATTGTGCACCTACAAAGAATGGGTGTGTAGGTATTTCCACTATTTCTACCAAATTGGTATCGGGGTTGCAGCCCGAAGGAATCATGCCGGCAGCTTTGAACTGTTCTAGATATTCGTTGTTGAACTCGTAGCGATGACGATGGCGTTCGGATATGTTTTCCGAGCCATATATTTCAAAGGCTTTTGTTCCTTTTTCCAATTTGCAAGGATATGCTCCCAAACGCATAGTACCACCCATGTTGGCAATGTTCTTTTGTTCTTCCATCATGTTAATAACCGGGTGAGTGGTGTTTGGTGCTATTTCTACCGAATGAGCATCGGCATAGCCAAGCACGTTGCGTGCAAATTCTATAACGGCACATTGCATACCCAAGCATATACCTAGGAATGGTATATTGTTTTCTCTGGCATATTTCACTGCCAATATTTTTCCTTCTATACCTCTTGCTCCAAAACCCGGTGCTACCAGTATACCGCTTAGGCCGGATAGCTTTTCGTCCATGTTTTCTTCGGTAACGGTTTCGGAATGTATGCTTTTTACGGTCACTTTACATTGTTGGGATGCACCTGCATGTATAAAAGCTTCGCTAATAGATTTGTAGGCATCTTGTAGCTCTACGTATTTTCCAACCAAACCTATAGTAATTTCGTTGATAGGGTTTTTAAGTTTGTATAAGAATGCTTCCCATTGCGAAAGGTCTATATCGCGTTTGATAGGCACGTCAAGTTTGCGTAGCACTTGAATATCAAGCTTTTCTTCGTGCATTTTGATAGGCACTTCGTATATAGTGCTGGCATCGCCGTCTTCTATCACACAGTCGCTTTCGATGTTGCAGAATAATGCAATTTTATCTCTAACACCTTTTGTAAGAGGTTTTTCGGTGCGGCATATTATTACGTCGGGTTGTACACCTTGTTGTAGCAGTTCCTTCACACTGTGTTGTGTAGGTTTGGTTTTTAGTTCGCCGGCAGCTGCCAGGTATGGTATGTAGGTAAGGTGTAAAACTACGCAGTTTTTGCCCAACGACCATTTCATTTGGCGTACAGCCTCAATGAATGGATAGCTTTCTATATCGCCCACAGTACCACCTATTTCGGTGATAACGAAATCAAACTTGCCGGTGTTGCCAAGTGCTTTTATGCGGTCTTTAATTTCGTTGGTAATATGAGGGATAACCTGAACAGTACCGCCCAAAAACTCGCCTCTACGTTCTTTGTCTATAACTGATTGATATATACGACCTGTAGTAACGTTGTTGGCTTGCGATGTTGGCACGTTGGTAAAACGTTCGTAGTGTCCTAAATCCAAATCGGTTTCAGCACCATCTTCAGTAACAAAGCATTCACCGTGTTCGTAAGGATTAAGTGTACCTGGATCTATATTTATATAAGGATCTAATTTTTGAATAGTAACAGAGAAGCCTCGTGCTTTTAATAAACTTGCTAATGAAGCCGAGATGATTCCTTTGCCCAATGATGAGGTAACGCCACCTGTTACGAATATGTACTTTGTTGAATTCATGTTCAATCCTTTCTTTTTGTCTGTAAAATTAAAACTTCAAAATTACGAAAAAAACTCCGTTCCACCAAATTTTATTTTTCATTTTACCCCAAAATCAATCTTTCATCCTCTTTATTAGTGTTATACATTGTAATATTCAGGCCTCAATTTTATCAAGAAAATGCTCTTTTATTCGTTGTTTCCTGCTTTTTTTTCCGTTTTTCGAAGGGAAAAACACTAGGCAACTTCTAAAAATTGCTTTGCAAGTGGTTTACGGAATTTTCTTGAGAAGATTTCTACTTTCTTTTGA
>JAFZEK010000216.1 GCA_017560705.1 Bacteroidales bacterium
CCACCTCTTTGCCTTCTTCGTTCTTTAATATGGTTTCCTTCCCTTGTTCTTTCAACCAACTATAAATTGCAATATACTCATCTTTTCTGTTTTCGAATCGAATTGCATTGTTGCAAAACTTGGGCAAGTTGTCATGAACAATACGCGTAGCAACGGCGGTAGATTGCTCTTCATCTTTATAATAATTTTCCCTATTTGTATTATAACCTTCAAAATATGTGTAAAAACTTTTGAATATTTCCAAGCATTCATTTAGTTTTTCTTTGGATATATCCTCTGAAGCATACTTATCAACATTTTCTTTTATGTAATCAAACACTTCATTGTCTAGTATTCCATAGCTTTCTTTCTTCTTCTTCTTTGATTTAGATTCCTTCTTTTTTATTACGTTTCCAATCTCTTCAGAAAAGTATTTTTTACCTTCCGAAAAGGTTTTACCCACTTTGTCACGTAAAGTTTTTTCTAGATTTTCACGTGCTTTCTTCTTATCGTTATTACAAGTATTATAGTATTCCGAAAAATCTATTTTCTTTGCTATATCAGATGATAAAGACTTAGTAATAAACTCTTCGTGTATTTTGTCCAATACAGTTTTCAAAACCTTATAAGCATTGGCAATTTTTACATCTTTGCCAAACATATTATTTTCATCGTATTCGACAAAAATTTCATCACCATCTTCTGTTTTTCCTTCTATTTCCTTCAACCATTTATCAAATCTTTCTTTGGTTGCCGGCTCAGGTTTAAGTTCAAACCTCAATGTCTTTGAAAGGGAATATAATCCCGTTAATTTTTCAGAATCTACCTTATTCATATCTAATCATTATTAGAAATATATATTACATTTACATACCGAATAAATAAATATGGTATATGGTCTTATACGGAAAATAAATTATTTAGATACAGTACACAGTGTTAAAAACTAAGATTCTTTCATACTTTTAGTGCTTCTAGCAAATTGTATTATGACAAAAAATCCACTTCAATATGCTCTGTCTCCATCGGCACGCACTTCTATGAATGGGAATGCTTTTTTCTTGAATGCCACGTCCTATTGCAACGGCATTGCAAAGCTAAGAAATCCACATTGCAACATAAAGCAAGACTTCTATTTTTGGTCTTTCGTTCGGCTTTTTGCCATCGGTAAGGCTGTTTCTTACAACTACTTGGCAGGTAATTGTCGGGGCAGATGTGTATCCTAATTGCAGAGGCTACGGAGTGCTAATGTAAGTAGTGCGGCTCTAAATGTTGTTCCGTTGGTGGCAGCTGATAAGAAAGTGCTATAATCTATAATATAAATCTGCCAAGAAAAAAAACTATCCCTACTGGAAAAGTATACCAGATGTGGAAGAAAAGTATTTTCCAAACTATGGAATCTATTTTCCAAAGTTTGGAATTCATTTTCCAAAGCTTGGAATTTATTTTCCAAACTTTGGAAAGTAGATTATATGCCTAGGGAAATATTTTTCTCCGGCCTAGAAAAATATTTTCTCCAGGGGGCGGAAATACAAAGCTACCGCATTGGACCAAAAAAAAGGGCAACACCGCATGTGAATATGCAGTGTTGCCCCTCCAAAATATTTAGGCAATTTATAGTTTAAATATTATAATTTCTAGCACCAAATATGGCACTTCCTACTCTCACCAGTGTGCTACCCTCTTCTAGAGCAATGGGGTAATCGTCGCTCATGCCCATGGATATTTCGGCAAAAGCAGGCATTTCGGAAAAGTATTTTTCTTTCAGCGAAGTGAATATTCCTTTCAGCGAAGCGAACTCCGAACGCACTTGCTGCACGTCCGACGTAAATGTGGCCATCCCCATTACACCTACAATTCTCACATTAGCCATGGCTTTGTATTCTTCGCTTTGTAGCAGATCTTCGGCTTCGTCCATTGAAAGGCCGAATTTAGTGTCTTCCGAAGCAATATGGAATTGCAACAAGCAGTCCACCACACGGTTCTTTTTGGCAGCCTCTTTGTTCACCTCTTTCAAAAGGTTTAAGCTATCGATGCTATGAATAAGAGTTACATAATCTATTATGTACTTTATCTTGTTGGTTTGCAAATGTCCAATGAAATGCCATTTAATATCGTCGGGCAATGCCAAATGCTTGTCACGCATTTCCAAGGCTTTGTTTTCGCCAAACAAGCGCTGACCGGCGTCGTAGGCTTCTTGCAACATCTCTATAGGTTTCGTTTTCGAAACGGCAATGAGCTTAGCTTCCGGTGTCAACGTAGCTTTTATTCTTTCTATCTCGTTTTTTATCGACATGGTGTTATTCCTTCCTTTTCTATTTTATTTTTTCACAAACTTGCAAGCCACCCATTCGTTTCTTTCTCTAAAGGATTCGAAGGCCATTCCATTCTTTTCGGCTTCTTGCCTAATGGATGGAATATCATGTTCGTAGAATCCGCTCAAGAGCAAAGTTCCGCCGGTGTTCAAATGCTCTATGTAGGCGTGCATGTCTCGCAAAAGAATGTTTCTATTTATATTAGCTATCACAACATCGTAAAGGCCCTTTTCGTTCAAAAGCTGAGCGTCGCCCAAAAGAACATTTATACCGGTGCATCCATTAGCTTCCACATTTTCTAGAGCATTTCTGTAAGCCCATTCGTCGTTGTCGATAGCATCAGTTTCGGCAGCACCTTTCATCTTGGCCAAGATAGCCAAAACACCGGTTCCGCTACCCATATCCAACACCTTTCGACCTTCGAGCTCCTCGTCTCTCAAGAAGCTAAGCATCATATATGTAGTGGAATGATGAGCAGTACCAAAACTCATTTTCGGCTCTATGAGTATATTGTATTTCACCTCAGTATTTATGGAATGGAAAGGAGCATATACCCAACAAAAATCTTCTACAAGCACAGGCTCGTGGGTGCTTTCCCAAACGGCATTCCAGTTTTCATCCGGCATCTCCTCCACTGCGTAAGTCACCGAGCAGTTTTCCACATTGTCTATCACTCTCTTTACAGCATTTTCGTCGAAATCCGGCTTAGGGATATATGCCTTAAGTCCGGTGTCGGTATCCACGAAGCTTTCGAAACCCACATCGCCAAGGTCCGACATTATAATGTCGCTAAAGGGAGATATCGGTTCTATTTCCAAAGTCAATTCTATGTATATCATAAGTTTTGCTTTATATCATTATTCAATCAAAAGGCCGAAGCCATCATTCTTTGGTCAATTTCTAAAAATTCCACGTTCTAAGAAATATTATCATGAA
>JAFZEK010000029.1 GCA_017560705.1 Bacteroidales bacterium
GGACCGCTACATATAGGCGGCGTGCGTACAGCTTTGTACAACTATTTTTTTGCAAAACAACATGGCGGCGACATGATTCTCCGCATCGAAGATACCGACCAAACTCGTTTTGTTCCGGGTGCCGAAGACTATATTATCGAAGCACTTACATGGCTTGGTATCAAGTTCGACGAGGGCGTACACATAGGCGGAAACTACGGCCCCTACCGCCAGTCCGACCGCAAACCTATGTACAAACAATATGCCGACCAACTGATAGAAACTGGCTGGGCATACTATGCTTTCGACAAACCCGAAGACCTTGAAAACATACGTAAGGAATACGAAAGCCAAAAGAAGAACTTCCAATACGACTGCACTACACGCTCGGCAATGCAAAACTCTCTGACTTTGCCTGCCGATGAAGTAAAGCGTCGCATTGATGCCGGCGAGCCATACGTGGTACGTTTCAAATTCCCCGCCGACACCGAGATATTGGTAAACGACCTTATACGTGGCGAAGTTCGCATGAACTCTAACCTTTTGGACGATAAAGTGCTGTTCAAATCCGACGGTATGCCTACCTACCATTTGGCAAACATCATAGACGACCACACTATGGAGGTGTCGCATGTGATACGTGGCGAAGAATGGTTACCATCGGCACCACTACACGTTATGCTATACAAAGCCTTCGGATGGGAAGACACCATGCCTCAGTTTGCCCACCTGCCTCTACTACTTAAACCCGACGGCAACGGCAAACTAAGCAAACGCGACGGCGACCGCCTTGGATTCCCCGTGTTCCCTCTAGAATGGCACGACCCTAAATCCGGCGAAATATCTTCGGGATACCGCGAAAAAGGATACTACCCCGAAGCGGTGGTAAACATTCTTGCTTTCCTTGGTTGGAACCCCGGTGTAGAACAAGAAATATTCAGTATGGACGAACTTATAAAACTTTTCTCACTCGAAAGAATAAGCAAATCCGGTGCCAAGTTCGACGTGGAAAAAGCAAAATGGTTCAACCACAAATATCTACAAACCAAAACCAACGAAGAACTTGCTGCACAATACATGCCTATACTGGAAGCTAAAGGCGTGAAAGCCGACGCTACCTTGGCAGAAAAAGCCGTGGCTCTTACCAAAGAGCGTGCTAGCTTTATTGGCGACCTATGGGAACAAACAGCATTCTTTTTCCAAGCTCCTGCCGAATACGATCCTGCTGTAATAAAGAAACGTTGGAAGGAAGACACCCCAAATCACCTAAATAAGATTATAGAAATAATAGAAACCACAGCTTTCGAAAAACAAGCATTGCACGACGCTGTTATAGAAGGATACATTACAGCCAACCAACTAAACATGGGACAAATAATGAACTGCTTCCGCCTTTGCTTGGTGGGTGCTGCCAAGGGTCCGGACTTGTTTGACATAGTGATGCTACTTGGTAAAGACGAAACAGTGGCTAGAATAAGAAAAGGAATAGAAACAATAACTATTTAAAAAAAACATATTATTAATTATGACATCGGAAGAAATGCAAAAAGAAACCAAATTGTGCACCCCTTGCACACACAAATGTTTGATAGCTATAAACGCTGTATTGCTAATAGGATTGGTAGTGCTATACATTTTATTCTTCAGCTCCAAGCCTTGCAGCAGCAATGACAAACAACAAGCAGTAGCCACAGCCAACACCGACGGCTCTAACGCCAAGACTTTATCCATTGGATATATCGACACTGACTCGCTTATGCTACAATACGACTTTGCAGTGGAACTTAACGAAAAGCTTGACAACTACGCTCGACAAGAAAACAACTACAAAGACATGATGGTGCGTTTCCAAAACGACTACAACAACTTCCTAAAAACAGGTGCTTCGCTTACTCTTACAGAGCAAAAGAAAACCGAAGAATCTCTAAAAAAACGTGCCGACGAGCTTGCTAAAATGGAAGAACGACTAATGAACGAACGCACAAAACTTGAAAGCGTTATCCAAGTGGAACAAAAGAAAATGGTAGAAGCCGTATACGCTTTCATACGCGACTACAACGCTAAAAACCAACAATTCAACGTTATTCTTAAAAAGTCTTTCTCCGAAAGCCCTGTCCTTTATATGGACGATGATATGGACATAACTAGAGAAATTATTGACGGCCTTAACGAAGAATACCGAAATGTGAAAGGTAAATAATACATTTGAACCAGCTAAAGAAAAAGCCGAACTCTGCACTGAGTTCGGCTTTTTCTTTAGCTAGACAAATTCTTGAAATTGCTTTGTAAGAATATCTAATTCATATATTATTCATCAATACTATTCCACTACTAGCACCATATTGTATTCTCCATTTTCAATTATAGGCAATTTCTAAAAATTGCTTTGCAAGTGATTTGCGAATTTTTACTAGAAAGATTTCTACTTTCTTTTGATTGAGCATAGCGGGCTATGCGACCCAAAAAGAAATAGAAAGATTTCGGTAAAAAACGCAACGTTGCGATTAAGCGAGTAAAGAGCAATGCC
>JAFZEK010000030.1 GCA_017560705.1 Bacteroidales bacterium
ATGTTTTTGCATATTTCTTTGTTGGAAATAGTTTTTGAGGTTGGAAATATTATATTTTCCTTTATCCCATATTCCTAAAAATCATTTGGTTCTGTAGTTCTGTTTTCTTTCAAACATTGGTTGGGTATAAATTAATTGTGGAATGATGTTTTATTGCGTTTTTTTGTGTATCTTTGCATCCGTATTTTTTGAACTAATAGAGATTTAAAACGAATATATATAGTATATGTCAATAATACTTGCCATAGAATCATCTTGCGACGATACGTCGGCTGCTGTGTTACAAAACGACAGAATTTTATCAAATATAGTAGCAAGCCAAAAGGTGCATGAACAATATGGGGGAGTGGTGCCTGAATTAGCTTCAAGGGCTCATCAACAGAATATTATACCAGTGGTGGACGCTGCAATAAAGACTGCGGGAATTTCAAAGAAAGACCTCGATGCGATAGCTTTTACTAGAGGTCCTGGTTTGTTGGGGTCTTTGCTAGTGGGAGTTTCTTTTGCCAAAAGTTTTTCACAAGCATTGGGCATTCCTATCATTGATGTAAATCATCTTCATGCTCATGTGCTTTCTCATTTCATCAAAGAAAATGATGAAAGTGTCGTTCCTAAGTTTCCTTTCATTTGTCTTTTAGTTTCGGGTGGACATACTCAGATTATTTTGCTTCGCGACTACTTTGACATGGAAATACTAGGTAGCACTATTGATGATGCTGCGGGTGAAGCTGTAGATAAAGCTGCAAAGATCATGAATTTGGGTTATCCAGGAGGTCCTCATATTGATAGGTTGGCTAAAGATGGTAATCCGCAAGCTTTTAAGTTTGCTACTCCTCAAATAAAGGACTATGACTATAGTTTTAGTGGAATTAAAACATCTTTCTTGTATTTTCTTAGAGATAATTTAGCTGAAAATCCGAATTTTATTGAAGAAAATAAGAATGATTTATGTGCATCAATACAGCACTGCATAGTGTCTTTTCTACTAAAAAAACTTCATAAAGCAATGAAGGATACAGGGGTGAAACAGGTGGCTATTGCAGGCGGTGTTTCTGCAAATTCTTATTTAAGGTCGCAGCTAGAAGAGATGGGTCGAAAGAATCGTTGGGATGTTTTTATTCCGAAATTCCAGTTTTGTACAGATAATGCTGCTATGGTGGGCATCGCAGCTTACTTCAAGTATCTGAACAAAGATTTTTCCGACATCTCATTGCCCCCTTATACAAGGATGTAACTAAGTAATACTTTAAATCATAAAGATATATATAATATGTCTACATATAATTTTGACGAAATAATAGAACGCAAAGGCACATCATCGGTGAAGCACGACATGATGAATCGCGATTTTGGAAGGAATGATTTGTTGCCTATGTGGGTGGCAGATATGGACTTTCGCTCACCGGATTTTGTGATGGATGCTATACGCAAACGCTGTGAACACGAGGTGCTAGGCTACACCTACGGATCTCGTTCGTATTTTGAAGCGATAATAAATTGGTTTGCCAACCACTATGATATTAAAGCAGAAAAGGAAGAATTACATTATATTCCAGGCATAGTGGCTGGTATAGCTTTTGCTATTCAGAGCTTTACCAATGTGGGAGATAGTATTTTGATAACTACTCCGGTATATCCTCCTTTTGTGCATTTGCCTTTGAGTAACGCTAGGAATCTTGTATGTTCGCCGTTGAGCATAAAGAATGGTAGATTTGAGATTGATTTTTCCGACCTCGAAGAAAAAGCAAAAGGTTGCAAATTGATGATATTGAGTAATCCACATAATCCTGCCGGAACAATATGGAGTAAAGAGGAGCTGAAGAAGATTGCCGATATTTGTGCTGCCAATAATTGCGTTGTTATATCCGACGAAATACATGCCGACCTTACGTTGAACGGAAGAAAACATACTTCGTTTTCAACTGTTTCTGAAATGGCAAGAGATATATCTATAACTTTTATAGCACCAAGTAAAACCTTCAATATTCCAGGATTAGGAAGTTCGGTTTGCTACATCCATAACGAAGATATTCGCAACACTTATTTCGGATTTTTAGAAGGTTATGAGGTGGCTAATGGCAATGTGTTTGCATATATTGGAGCTGAAGCTGCTTTTAGGGAAGGTGAAGAATGGCTTAAACAACTGAAAGTGTATCTACAAAAGAATGTGGATTTCTTGGAGGCATATCTTTCTCAAAATATGCCCAAAATAAAGGTTGTTTTGCCCGAAGCCTCTTACTTAGCATGGTTGGATTTCAATGCCTACAATATGGAACACAATGAAATAAAGTCCAAACTGATAAACGATGCAAAGGTGGCTCTGAACGATGGTACACAGTTTGGGGGCAAAGACTATGAAGGCTGTTTCAGGATAAATATAGGATGCCCTCAAAGCATTCTGAAGCTGGCCCTTGACAGAATATATGAAACCTTTGGACGATAATTATTTGAATTAGATATGATAACAGAAAAAATAATATAACTATGACATCAATAAATTTAGACATAAAACATTTGGAAAACTTTCTAAGCAAGGAAGATATTAATGCCATTAGTGGCGAAGTGTCTATGGCTCAGGAAGAACTTATGAACCAAACAGGTGAAGGCAACGACTTTTTAGGATGGGTGACTTTGCCATCTGAGATAGATAAAGAGATGTTGGAA
Source organism: Bacteroidales bacterium (assembly GCA_017560705.1). Classification (GTDB taxonomy): domain Bacteria; phylum Bacteroidota; class Bacteroidia; order Bacteroidales; family P3; genus HGM05376. Next base: position 2,665 of record JAFZEK010000030.1, read on the forward strand.
TCCATACGCAAGGATGCCGAAGAAATATCTAAAAAAGCTCAATTATACGTCGTTATAGGAATAGGTGGTTCATATTTGGGAGCAAGAGCAGTGATAGAAGCGTTGCAGTCCGAAGTGGATGTATTGGAAAAGGACCGTAAACATCCTTATGTAATATATGCAGGTCACACTTTGAGCGAAGACTATTATTCTTCGTTGCTTAATGTCTTAAATTCTTACGACTATGCTCTTACTGTTATATCCAAATCTGGTACAACAACGGAGCCAGCTGTGGCTTTCCGCATATTGAAGAACCATTTAGAAAATAAATACGGTAAGGAAGAAGCTAGAACAAGAATTATAGCTATTACTGATGCTAAGAAAGGTGCATTGCACGACATAGCTAAAAAAGAAGGATATAAAACATACGTTATTCCCGACAATGTAGGCGGAAGATATTCAGTGCTTACTCCTGTGGGATTATTGCCTATAGCTGTAGCTGGTTATGATATTGAAAAGCTAGTGAAAGGGGCTGTGGAAATGCAAAACTTGTGCCAACAACAAATATCCACAAACGATAACCCTGCATTGCTTTATGCCGCAATAAGAAACATCCTATACCGCAAAG
>JAFZEK010000004.1 GCA_017560705.1 Bacteroidales bacterium
AATTTCCTAGAACGTGGAATTTTTAGAAGTTGCCTTAATATAAGAAAGAATTCATGCCTTTTTTGTATCTTTATTTTTCGAGAAACAATGGTTGATTGCTTAAGCGGGGAACCTGAAAACTGCTTGCAAAATAGAGTAGGGGAAAATATTTATAATACAGAGATTATGGCAAATAAGGAAGAATTATTTGAGAAAATGACCAAAAATGCATCGGAATCGGATGTAAAGCGTATTGATGAAAACATCAATAAAATGAAGATAGGCAAGCTTGCTAAAATTTGGGACAAAGTAATGCTGTTGTATCGTTTTGTAAAAGATCCAAAAGCTCCTTGGGGAGGTAAAGCTATTGCTATTGGTGCTTTAATTTATATGATTAGCACAATAGATGCTGTACCTGACATAATTCCTGTGGCTGGTTTGCTTGATGATGTTGCTATTATTCTTGCAGCTATCGCTAAACTATTAAAGGATTTAGAAAAATACAAGTAGTTGAAAATTAAGGATAATAGACTATCTGTAAAATAGGGTAATAATGTTTATTAGAAAAAGAGACTTACTGTGGTATGTCTCTTTTTTTTGGTTATCAGCTAATAAAAATGAGACATTTACGTTATTGTAAAATTATGGTTTTAGGGATATGTTATTGGAATGAGAAGGGGCGTTGGAAACTGTAGGATTATGTTTTTGGCAAAAGGGTAAAAGATAGATAATAAATTTCCTATAACTATCATGTACTATGATGTTAAGCAAGTGGAAAAACTAGAAAATGGCTATAAAATTCATTTTGTAGCTGATTTTCTCATTTTATTGGTATAAGTATTTTATAGCAAGATGTTTATATAAAGAAAATTGATGGAAACAATATTCAATTACTACAAACAGTTGTCGAAAACAACTGAATTGTTCGATTCTATAAGTAAAACCAAATCGCGGATACGAATAAAAGGCTTATCGGGCTCCTTATCGTCGGTTATTACATCGCTCTATAGTGCTGATAACATGGATAAAGTGAACCTTGTTATTCTTTCGTCCAAGGAGGATGCTTTTTACTTTATGAATGATGTAGAAATGCTTTTGGGTGAAACGGAGAAAGAATTGTCGGATAAGAAAGTTCTTCTTTTTCCAGCATCTTATAAAAAGCCCTATCATACAGAGAATGTGGATAATGCCAATGTGTTATTGCGTTCGGAAGTGGTGAAGCGTTTGAGCAATCGTTCGTGTTCTGTTGTTGTTACTTATCCCGAAGCCTTATTAGAGAAAGTTGTTTCTTGTAAAACTCTTGCAAACAGCACGTTGCAGCTTAAAGTGGGAACATCTCTTTCGGTGGATTTTCTTGTGGAAAGTCTTATGGAGTATGGTTTTGAGAGAGTGGATTTTGTTGTTGAGCCGGGGCAGTATGCATTGCGTGGTGGTATTGTGGATGTTTTTTCTTTTGCTAATGAATATCCTTTCCGCATAGAGTTCTTTGGTGATGATGTGGAATCTTTAAGAACATTTGATACTGTTTCTCAGCTTTCTATACAAAAGATAGACTCCATAACCATCATTCCTAATTTGCAAACCACTACCGAAACTGTGTCTATAGATGAAAAGGTTCTACTACTTGAATACATGAATGATAGCGATGTGGTGTGGGTAAATAATCTTATGTTTGCAATAGAGGCTGTGGAGAAGGGTTTCTTAGAGGCCGAAGCTATTTATAAACAGTTGGTTTCTACCATATCTAGGCAGAAGCCAGAGGAGTTGTATTCTACAGCCAATGAGTTTTTGAAAGCCATTTTGGATTTGAGTGTTGTAGAGTTTGGAGAATCTACATATTTTGTTGATTCCAAGGTGTTTTCTTATGAATCTACTGTGCAGCCATCTTTTAATAAGCATTTTGACTTGCTTATAAATTCGTTGAGAGATTTTACCGAAAAGTCTTATAAGAATTTCATTTGTGTAGAAAATGCACATCAGCAGAAGCGTTTGGATAAGATATTCTCTGAGTTTAAGGCTTCTAGCAAAATATCTTTTGAGTTTTTGACCATTTCTCTTTCTCATGGTTTCATTGATGAGGGGAACCGTATTTTGTGTTTTACGGATCACGAAATATTTGAGCGTTATCATAACTACAAGACCAAAGATTTTGCCGATGCGAGGGAAGCTCTCACCATAAAAGAGCTCTTCGAATTGAAGCCCGGAGATTTCATAACTCACATAGACCATGGTGTTGGGCGTTTTGCAGGCTTGGAAAAAATAGAGAATAATGGGAAGCAGCAAGAAGCAATAAGATTGGTCTATAAAGACAATGATATGCTTTATGTGAGCATCCATAGTTTGCATAAAATTAGTCGATACGTAGGAAAAGAGGGGAGTGCTCCGGTGCTTAATCGTTTGGGTTCTTCGTCGTGGCAGGTGCTTAAGCAGAAGACTAAGCAGCGAGTGAAAGATATTGCTAAGGATTTGATAAAGCTCTATGCTGAGCGTAAAGCGTCGCGTGGTTTTGCTTTTTCGGCCGATTCGTATTTGCAAACGGAGTTAGAGTCGTCTTTCTTGTATGAGGATACTCCCGACCAATATAAAACTACCAAGGATGTGAAGGCTGACATGGAGTCGGTGATTCCAATGGATAGGCTGGTGTGCGGTGATGTGGGCTATGGAAAAACGGAGATTGCTATACGTGCTGCTTTTAAGGCTGTGTGCGATAGCAAACAGGTTGCTGTTCTTGTGCCTACAACTATTTTGGCTTTGCAGCACTACAACACCTTTAAGGATAGATTAGATGGTTTGCCTTGTAATATTGAGTACATCAATCGTTTTAGAACTGTAAAAGAAAAGAATGCTATCTACAAAGATCTGGAGAATGGGAAAATAGATATTCTTATTGGAACTCACGCTATTACGAACCAAAAGGTGAAGTTTAAGGATTTGGGATTGCTTATTATTGATGAAGAGCAAAAGTTTGGTGTAAGTGTGAAAGAGAAATTGAAACAAATGAAAGTAAACGTTGATAGTCTTACACTTACGGCTACACCAATACCTCGCACTTTGCAGTTCTCGCTTATGGGAGCGAGAGATCTTTCGGTAATAAACACTCCGCCAACCAACCGTCAACCTGTTGTTACTGAGGTGCAAAGATTTTCGGAAGAAGCTGTGAGAGATGCTATTATTTACGAAATGAACAGAGGAGGTCAAGTGTTCTACGTAAGCAATAGAGTTGAAAATCTTATGGAAATGGCTGGTATGGTTCAGCGTTTGGTGCCTGATGCACGAGTTGGTGTAGGGCACGGACAGATGGAAGGTGCCAAGTTGGAAAGAGTGCTTATGGACTTTGTGAATGGAGAAACGGATGTGCTAGTTTCTACTGCCATAGTGGAAAATGGGCTGGATATACCTAACGCTAACACTATAATTATCAATAATGCTCAAAACTTTGGTCTTAGTGCTTTGCATCAGCTAAGGGGTAGGGTAGGCCGTAGTAATAAAAAATCTTTTTGCCACCTATTGGTACCTTCGTTCAATGTGCTTACGGATGATGCAAAAAAGCGTCTTAGAGCCATCGAAGAGTTTTCTACTATGGGCAGTGGCTTTAATATAGCAATGAGAGACTTGGATATACGCGGAGCTGGAAACATATTAGGTGCGGAGCAAAGCGGATTCATATCCGAAATAGGCTACGATATGTATCATAAAATACTGAACGAAGCTATAGATGAATTGAAAACTACTGAGTTTAAAGAACTTTATGCTGACGAAATAGCTGAACGAGAAGAAGGTTTTGTGAAGGAATGTTTGATAGAAACGGATTTGGAAGTTCTTATACCGGATGATTATGTTTCAAACATTTCCGAACGGTTGATTCTTTACAAAGAGTTGAACACTTTGGAGACTGATGAGCAGCTTGATAAATACAAAGAAAATCTTGTAGATAGGTTTGGAAAACTACCTAAAGCAACCGACGAGCTTATAGAGACAATAAAGCTGCGTAGGCTAGCAAAAGAAATGGGTATTGAAAAATTAGTGCTTAAGCGTGAAACGATGATTTGTAATTTTGTTGCTAATCAGGATAATGCCTTCTATAAGTCGGATTTGTTTATCAAGTTTATAAAATATGTTCAGCATAATCCTACCATGTGTCATTTCAAAGAATCGAAGGATAAGCTATCCTTGGTGTTTTCGGGCATAAAATCTATAGTGCTAGCCACAAAGCGTTTGCAGCAAATGGTTGATTTTGGCAAGGAGGCTTAGTCTAAATTCGACAATTGATGAAAACTAAATTGGAGGCCACTTGTTTATGTAGTTAGAATTTAATGTACTAACTAAAAGAAAAGGAGATTATATTATGTTATTATCAAGAAGACCTCAAGAAATGTTTTCTACAACATTGTTTGACAATTTTTTGAACGACGATTGGGTGAAATCGTTTTATAAAAGAGTAGTTGCTACGCCATCTATAAATGTTATTGAAACAGCCAATGAATACGATATGGAAATGGCTGTTCCTGGATTGACTAAGGAGGATTTGAATGTTCAAATAGATGAAAACTGTTTGAATATATCCATGGAAAAGAAAAACGAAACCGAAGAAAAATGCGAAAAGAAAAACTACTTGCGAAGAGAGTTTTCTATGCAACAGTTCTTTAGATCGTTTGAACTTCCTGAAAATGTTGATAAAGAGAAAATAACTGCAAAGGTGGAACACGGAATTCTCAAGATAGTATTGCCCAAGATGTCGCATGCAGAGCATAAACAAAAACCTAAAGAAATAACTGTTGGCTAATGAATTACAGTTGTACGGTTTGAATTTATTTTTTTGATTGTTTGTTAGGGGTGCAAAGTTTGCACCCCTAATTTTTTTGAACGGTCTTTATTATTAAGGATTTAGCCAATGTGTATTGCATGTAAGGAAATTCCATGGAAGTTCTTTATATTTTGAGCATCAATAAAATAGAAGTATTAAATCCTTATATCATAAGATATAGGCAACTTCTAAAAAATGCAAAGCACGCAAAAGTTCTTTCTGCAATCAATTCGATTTCCTAGAACGTGGAATTTTTTAGAAGTTGCCTATAGTTTTTTTGTCTGGAGAATCCAAGTGCTTTGAACAACTTCTAACACTTAGAAATTTTGTGCATTGGGGATATAAAGTTGCTTAGATCCGCTAGTAAAATTCTTTTTCCTCACTGAAATTCTATAAACCAAGGCTTGGTTTTTATTTTTCAAGGCTTGAATTATAAAAACCAAGCTTTGAAATATATAATTCAAGCCTTGAATTTTACTTTTCTAGTGGGTGTAAAAAACTTTTTCTGCGAAAGGAGAGTATTTTTCTACCGCATGCGTGCATAAAATTATCCAGGAACCTTTTGCTTAGCTAATAGTTTCTGTTCAGATGATACTAATAATCAATGTTTTTTTCTTGAACTGTCTATTTATAATAAGTTTATGGGGTTATAGTTTAGCACAATAGGATTTTATAGGCTTTGGATTGCAATTTAAAAGGTGCCATAAACAATTGTTTTATAGAGATGTTTATATCATCCAATAAAAGTTGTCTAAGATAGCTTGTAGGTACTTGAGGATTTTCGTTGGCTATTCTCGTTTTCGATGGGTTAAGCGTGGCAATTTTCATTTATTCCGTTAGGCGATGATTATCAGCTTTCCTCAATGCACTTACAAGTATTTTTCAATGCAAGAAAGAGAAAAATTAGAAGAATGAATATAAATTAAACACGTATGGATGAGTTATTTACACAGGGGCTTTTTGCTCTATTCTTCGTTATTTCGGTAGGGCTTATATTGGGGCGGTTAAAAATAAAAGGTTTTTCGCTAGATGTTTCGGGTGTGATATTCATTGCTATGTTCTTAGGATATTTGGGAGTTGAAATACCACAAATGTTTCAAAACTTTGGTATTCTGTTGTTTATATTCACTATTGGCATACAGTCGGGACCAGGATTTTTCAATTCCTTTGTCAGCGATGGAAAGAAGCCTATCTTACTCACTCTCGTGCTTATAGGTTCGGGAGTGGTGCTTACCCTAATATTTTGTGCTATTTTCGACTTGGGCGATATTGGGTCTATCCTAGGAGTCTTCAATGGTGGAATGGCAAGTTCCATTGGTTTAGCAGCCTCTATAGATGTGGTTTCTTCGCCCAAAATATCACTGGACTACAGTGTTATATACCCTTTCTCCATCATTATAACTATTCTTTTCTTTCAGCTTCTACCTCTTTTTTCTAAGATTGATTTTTCGAAAGAAAACGAGTTGGACGCTGAAGATGTGCGAAAGAAAAATCCGCTAATAGTGCGAAAAGATTATCTAGTGGAAAACAAAAACATAGATGGAAAAAGTATTAAAGATTTGAACTTCAGGACTTCGACGGGTGCCACAATTTCTAGAATAAAGCATGATGGCGAAGTTATAAATCCATCGTTGGGTACTACAGTTTGTTTAGGCGATGTTTTGCGAGTGGTTGGAACTGAGGATAGTATGAAAAGAGCGTCTCTTTTGCTGGGAAAGCCCGTGGAGAATGAAAATATGGATTTAGAATCGCAATATGAAAACTTGTGGCTGTTGGTTACTAACAAAAGAGTTGTGGGCAAAACATTGGAAGAAATCAATCTTTCGGGCATTTTTAATAGCAATGTTATCAGGCTTCAAAGAGGTGGGACTGACCTTAGTATTTCGGGAAAAATAAAAATTAGATATGGCGATAAGCTTTATGTGGCTACGGATATTTCACATGCCGAAGCTGTTACAGAATTTCTAGGGAATAATATAAAACAAGTGGCTGATACTGATTTTCTTCCAATTACTTTGGGAATTATTATTGGTATTTTTATTGGCAGTCTTACTATCCCAATCCACGAATCTTTTCAGCTTAAACTGGGAATAGGGGGAGGAGTGCTTATTTCCTCGCTGGTGCTGAGTTATATAGGTAAAACAGGACCCATTATTTGGACAATGAATAGTGTGTCTAACAATCTTTTCCGACAATTGGGTTTGCTTATATTTTTAGCAGCTGTGGGCACTGAGGCTGGCACTCATTTGAGCGATGTGTTGAATGTTCATAGCTTGGTAGTTGTGGGTATTGGCTGTTTAGTTTCTATTTTACCTATGATTATTTCTTATTTTGTTGGTAGATATGTATTTAAAGTGTCGTTTATTCCATTGGTGGGCATTATAGCGGGAGCTTTGAACTCTACTTTGGGACTTACGATAATTGGAGTAAAGACGAAATCGCCTAATTTACAGGCTAATTACGCGACTGCTTATCCTTTTGCACTTGTTTTGATGATAATAATACCGCAAATTTTGGTATTTTTCTTCAAATAATGGTCAAAAAACACGATTTTTCATGCTTCCTAATAAGAAAAATCTGCAAAAAATATTTTCTCATAAAGTCTTGAGTAATTAATAGTTGCTCCTGTTGTATTTTGGATAAGTATCATTTTCTTGAAAAAATATTTGGTGGTATCAGGAAATCTTCGTACCTTTGCAAACGCAAATCGAGAGAAACAGATTGCACGGGAGCATAGCTCAGCTGGTTCAGAGCACCTGCCTTACAAGCAGGGGGTCATAGGTTCGAATCCTATTGCTCCCACATTTCCTCAAAATGATTATACAACTTTTTTACCGATAACA
>JAFZEK010000217.1 GCA_017560705.1 Bacteroidales bacterium
TATTTCAGTGCTATAGCATAAAGGTCTGTTCCTTTTGTAGTGTAGCAAACCACAGGTTGCATACATGAATAAGTTGCTTCGAATGGTTTACTTGGTTTCAAAACCTCTTTTTCTTGCGATTTTGATTTCCACCATAGTGTCATTTTTGCTTCCTTGTCTTTTTCTTCATAGTACACCTTGATAGGATATTCTCTACCCTTTTCTAGTTTCAATGTGGCATCGGCAATTATTTTACTTTTAGGTTCTTGAGCATTACTTTCTGTTATATCATCTCTCACCTTGTAGTGACTTATTATAGTGTCATCACCCAATATTACCACCACATTATCATCTACTTCTACATTGAATGTGTATTTTTCCGAATATTTAGGCACTATCGTTGCTGTCCATTCTGCTGAGAAATTGTCGTAGCTTATGCTCTTATGTGGTGAATTTCTTACCCAATTGAAATTTATAAGAGAGTCTGTTTTAGAATACTCCACTCTTTCGTATTCATAAAAATGAGTATACGGACGAGTGGCATAAATGGCTTCACCATTTATTTTCAACCAATTTCCAAGGTCCACAAGCCGCTCTTGTTGCAACAAAGGTATAATACCGTCGGCTGTTGGGCCTACATTCAAAGTCATACCACCACCTGCTGCTACCAACTTGCAAAAATGACGTATCAGTTCGTTGGATGATAGATAATTACTCAAAGGTTCTCTTCTATTGAATGCAAACGAACGTCCCATACCTCTACACTCAGCCCAAGGTCTATCAGTAAGCATAATTCCCGAGCTATATTCCGGAGTTCTAAAACCATGCATCGTTCCACCACCCCATCGGTCGTTCACTATGGCTTCTTGCCCCACAGTATTATAGTACCAAGCAATAAGCTCTTGAGCATGAAAATCATCAGCTTGATTATTCCACTCTCCATCGGTAAATATAACCGAAGGCTTATAACGTTCCACCAACTCTTTAAACTGTGGTATCATGTACGATTCCACGTAGTTGGCAATAGAATCATCCGGGTCTTGCATCCATATATGCTTTGGATTGGTCCACTCTGTAAGTGAGTAGTAAAATCCCATTTTCAAGCCTTTTTCTCTCACAGCATCAGTAAGCTCTGAAACGATATTTCTTTTTGGACCTCCAACCACGCTGTTCCAATGTGGCTGAAATTTACTATCCCACAAGCAATAACCGTCGTGATGTTTGGACACAAGTAGCACATATTTTGCTCCACTTTGTTCAAACAAGCTTGCCCAATCTGTAGGGTTCCATAATTCAGCCTTAAAGAGCTTATCAAAATCTCTATATGTTATACCTTCGCCGTATGTCTTTCGCTGAAAATTTATTCTCACGGTGTCTCCTACCATAAGTCCACGATAGTACCATTCACCATAACCTTCAATGCCAGCATAGGCAGGCACTGAGTATACTCCCCAATGGATAAATATTCCCAACTTAGCATCAGCAAACCATTGTGGATAACCCCGTTCGTTGATAGATTGCCATGTAGGTTCTACATTCTGAGACTTTACCGGCAACACTCCAATTATAAGTAATGCTACACCTAGTAGCACCTTTGCTGTAAAATTTATATTTCTATATTTCATCCAAACTTTTATTTATTAAGTATATAGCCTCGTCTATTTCTTCGTTAGAGATGGTTAGAGGCGGAGCTATTCTAAAAGAGTTCAATTTATAGAGAAACGAATCTGTAACCAATCCATTTTCTATGAATCGTTCTAACAAACGCCAATACGTTTCTTCACAATCCAAATCGCAAGCCAAAAACAAGCCTTTTCTTCTCAAATCCTTTATCTTAGGATGATTTTTCAATGCCACTTCAAATCTCAATCCCTTTTCATCAGCAGCTTTGTGCAAATCTTCATCTTCTATAACCGACAACGAAGCCAAAGCCGCAGCACAACTTACAGGATGGCCTCCAAAAGTAGTTATATGCCCCAATATAGGATTGAAAGTTAGAGTTTTCATTATATCGCTAGAGGATACAAACGCCCCAATAGGCATTCCTCCGCCCATGGCTTTTGCCAACACAAGTATATCTGGCACAACAGTTTGTTCGAAGTAAAACATCGTTCCTGTTCGTCCAAAACCGGTTTGCACCTCATCGAAAATGAGCAACGCTCCCACTTCTTGGCAACGGGCTTTCAATTTAAGTAAATAATCTTCCTCCGGCACAACCAAAGCATTTTCGCATTGCAAAGGATCTAAGATGACACAAGCCGTAGTGTCATTTATCAGTTTTAAATCCTCCAAATTATTGAATCTTAGAGCAGTAGTAGCTGGTAATAATGGTCGAAAAGCATACCTAAAATCCTCATTGCCCATTATGCTTAAAGCACCATGAGTAGAACCATGATAAGCGTTGATAGTGTGCACTATTCCAGCA
>JAFZEK010000218.1 GCA_017560705.1 Bacteroidales bacterium
ATCGACGAAGTCAACCACGCAAAAGTTCTTTTATTTCATGATAATATTTCTTAGAACGTGGAATTTTTAGAAGTTGCCTATAACAAGATTCGGGGGTACATTATAACTTTATTGGTCGCAACGCCTGGCGGCTGCGACGCGGCGAGACGTGCCGTTGGCGCATCTCTACAGTGGCGTGTTTTTATCCATTGCATATAATATTCCACAATAGATATATCGCATACAAAACAAAACAATTATTTCCCCACACACAACAATACACAGCAAACACCTTTCCCATCGTGTAAAGACGCCGCCAACGGCACGTCTCTCTTTGTCGCAGCCTATAGGCGTCGCGACCTTATTAAGCACAAATCCATCGTCGGTATTTTTGCAAGATAACATCTGCCGTATATATATGCTTTAGATATGATATTTCCTAATGAACGTCATTAGATATTGATTACATGCATCACGCTTACATTATACAGATGTTTTTATAACAAGATTGGAAATAAAAAAGTGCGACAGTTGCATGTCGTAAGTATGGCATTTAATGTACAAAACCATGGGAGTTACGACCCAAAACTACGGCACTCAGTACCCACAAGTGTGGTGGTTTATCGGAGCTATATTTCTACACTTCCAAGCAAACATCCATAAAACAAAAACGGTGTTAGATATCCGTTTTTCTATATTCCAACACCGTCGTTTTATTTATTATTCTTCTACAAGGGAAGCCATAAGGTCATACTCCATTGCATCATCTATTTTCACTTTGTAGAACTCCCCTACTTTCAGTTTGGCAGTAGTTTGTATCAGCACTTCGTTATCTATTTCGGGCGAATCGAACTCCGTACGTCCTACCCAAAAATCGCCTTCCTTCCTATCTACAAGCACCGTGCACACCATACCTACCTTCTCCATATTCTTCTGTATGGATATTGTTTCCTGTATCTCCATTATCTCATCCATACGTCGTTGTTTTTCTTCTTCCGGCACAGTGTCGCCAAGCAAGTAAGAGGAAGTACCCTCTTCGGCAGAATATTTAAACACTCCCAACCTTTCAAATCTCATTTCTTTCACGAAATTTTTAAGCTGCAGAAACTGTTCTTCGGTCTCATTGGGGTAGCCCACAATAAGAGCAGTACGTATAGCCACATTGGGCAGCTGAGTTCTGAACTTTCGCAAAAGCTCCATAGTGTCGCCCTCGTCGATACCACGCTGCATCGAAGCAAGTATTTCAGTGTTTATATGTTGTAGGGGTATATCTATATAGTTACAAATACAGTCATATTTGTTCATTACTTCCACCACATCGTCGGGGAAAGAGGAAGGGAAAGTGTAGTGCAACCTTATCCATTTGGCACCGGAAAGCGTGGCCAACTGTTCTAGCAGCTCGCCTAAGCATCGCTTGCCATATATGTCCACACCGTAGTAGGTAGTGTCTTGAGCTATCAGCAACAACTCTTTCACCCCATTTTGCACCAACTCTTTGGCTTCTCTCACAATATCCTCGATAGGGCGAGAAACGAACTTTCCTCTTATAAGAGGAATAGCACAGTAAGAGCAACGGCGGTTGCAGCCTTCGGCAATTTTAATATAGGCATAGTGTTTTGGTGTGCTTTGCAATTTACGAGAAGCGAAATCATCATTGGCAAAGTTATCAATAAGGCTAGCCAAAAGCTCGTTCCATTGATGTACTCCGTAGAACGCATCCACCTCCGGAATTTCGGCAGCCAGCTCCTCGGCATAGCGTTCGGACAAGCACCCACACACTATTATCTTTTTAGGATTTTTCTTCTTTCTTTTCAGCTCTGCATACTCCAATATAGCATTTATGGACTCCTCTTTGGCATCGCCAATGAAGCCACAAGTGTTTATTATCACTATATCCGATGAGTTTCTAGCATCGTCAAACTTAACAGTGAAGCCCACATTTTGCAAGTGACCGGCTATGTTTTCGGAATCCACAGTATTCTTGGAGCATCCCAAGGTTACAATATTTACACTCTTCATCTACCAAAAAAATATTTTGCTAAGCCCTATTCAAACAAACTATCTACAAAAGCCTTGGAGTTGAAAATTTGCAAATCAGTCATCTGCTCTCCTAGCCCAATGTACCTTACCGGCACTTTAAATTGGTCGGATATACCAATCACTACACCGCCTTTAGCAGTACCATCCAGTTTGGTAAGAGCCAAAGCATTCACATCGGTAGCCTCGGTAAACTGCTTAGCTTGCTCTATAGCATTTTGGCCGGTAGAAGCATCAAGCACCAACAACACTTCGTGCGGAGCGTCGGGCACCACCTTTTGCATCACCTTCTTAATCTTGGAAAGTTCATTCATAAGACCTATCTTGTTGTGTAGTCTACCGGCGGTATCTATAAGCACCACATCTACATTCTTAGCCACGGCCGACTTCAAAGTGTCGAATGCTACCGAAGCAGGATCAGTGTTCATACCTTGAGCCACGATAGGTACGCCTACTCTCTCCGACCATATTGTAAGCTGATCCACAGCGGCAGCTCTAAAGGTGTCGGAAGCACCAAGCATCACACTCTTACCAGCTTGCTTAAACTGATAGGCCAATTTACCAATAGTAGTAGTTTTGCCCACGCCATTGACCCCAACCACCATAATTACGTATGGTTTATGACTAGTAGAGAACGAAAAGTCTGAATGTTCTTCGGCTTCATGTTCGTTGAGCAACGAGGCTATCTCCTCCTTTAGTAGAGCGTTCAATTGATTAGTACCAACGTATTTATCTTTTTGCACGCGTTCTTGCAAGCGAGAAATAATCTTCAACGTAGTATCCACCCCCACATCGGCAGAGATAAGAATTTCCTCCAATTGGTCTAAAACTTCATCATCAACCTTAGACTTACCTATCAAGGTTTTAGAAATTTTGGAGAAGATATTCTCTTTAGTTTTAGACAATCCTTTGTCTAGAGTTTCCTTTTTTTCCTTGGTAAAGAATGAAAAAAATCCCATAATCTTACGTGTTTAATTGAAATGCGAAATTACACATTTTTCTTGACATACACAAACTTTCAACATAAAAAAATTATATCAAGAATAGTGTAAAAATATAAGCACAAAAAAATAGCCCCAGATATGGGGCTAAAAACAAATGCGTATGAAAAAAATTATTTTTTAGTTAGAGTATCCTTTACCATATCTTCAGGAACAACTATTTCTTTAAAAACGTAAGCTCCTGTTTTTGGAGAACGCTCGCATTTTATAATCTTTGCGAACTTCTTTTGTTCACCTATTCTTAATGTTGCAACTGCTTTCTTTGCCATATCTTACTATTATTTTATTTCTTTGTGTATTGTTACTTTTTTCAATATGGGGTTATACTTCTTCAACTCCATACGACCCGGAGTATTTTTTTTATTCTTTGTTGTTACGTATCTTGATGTTCCGGGCATTCCGCTTGCTTTATGTTCTGTGCATTCCAATATCACTTGCACTCTTGCATCCTTAGTTTTCTTTGCCATTTCTTTTTCGTGTTTTTATGTTGCAAAATTACAATAAATATCTGAATATACAATACTTTTCGCAATATTTTTTTGTTTTTTATTTTCAATCATATATATATCAATATATTACATTTTACACTTAAACTCATTTTTCCTATATATTTTTTGTTTTTTTCTCGTTCATTTCCACAGTTTTCCCATTTTTTGTACTGTTTTTCACCACTAAAGCATATATTAAATATATAACACTATATACCAATATAATACAGCACTTTTCCAAAGGTTGCTTCTATGATTCCACATTCTGTAAATCTTTTAAAAGTAGCCTTAAGTATAATCCATTTTGAAATCAAACAAAAATGCGTATTTTTGCAATTGAATAGCCCTAACATCAAAGAAATCTAGGCAACTATGTATCAAAATTATACAATGAACGATTACGCTCTATTACTAGAAGAGAAAATAGGATTTACCCAAATAAGGGAGATGGTAGCACGCGAATGCGTGAACAATATGGCACTAAAATTTGCCAAACAAATGAGTTTTTCATCCAACTACGACGAGGTGGTGAAAAACCTTTGCCAAACCGATGAGTTTAGACAAATACTACTGATGGAAAACAGCTTTCCATCACAAGATTTCTTTGACCTTTCCGAAGAACTTAGCCGACTAAAAACCATTGGCACAGTCATAGAGCTGGAAGCCCTTTTTGACCTAAAATGTTCATTGAGAACCATATTTGAATGCAGTAAGTTTTTCGCCAATAGCGAAGAGGGCAAATATCCCGAGCTAAGCCTTTTGGCTCAAAAAATAACACTCGACTACGACATTCTGAAAGAATGTAACCGCATAATAGACGACAAAGGCAACATCTACGACACTGCTTCAGAGCAACTTTATGACATTCGCCGACAACAACGACAAAAACAATCAAGCATAGATCGCCAGATAAGCAAAACGCTAAACATAGCCAAACAAGAAGGTTGGGCACCGGAAAATGCCGAGGTGACAATACGCAACGGCCGTGCGGTGATACCTATGCTCGACACTCACCGAAGAAAAATAAAAGGTCTCATCCTCGATGAATCTGCCACCAGGCAAACAGCATACTTAGAACCTGCCGAAGTGGTAGAGCTAAACAACGACCTGAGAGAACTAGAGTTTGCCGAACAACGTGAGATAGAGCGAATTCTGAAACAGTTCACCGAGAGCATTAGAACCATGCTCCCCGAAATGCTAACAGCCTATTGGGTACTAGCCAAAATAGATTTCATAAGAGCCAAAGCAAAATTTGCACTAAGCATAAAAGCAGGAATGCCCATTGTGGACAACTGCCCAAAAGTGTATTGGTTCGACGCTAAGCATCCTCTTTTATACCTAAACCTAAAAAAACAGCACAAAGAAATTGTGCCGTTCAACATTGAACTAAACACCGAACAACGCATAGTCATCATATCCGGGCCCAACTCCGGCGGAAAATCCGTGTGCTTGAAAACCCTTGGTCTTTTGCAATATATGCTTCAAAGTGGTTTACTAGTACCTGCAAAAGAGACTTCGGAGTTTGGAATCTTCGACAGCATATTCATCGACATCGGCGACCAACAATCCATCGAGAACGATCTGAGTACCTACAGTTCGCACCTAGTAAACATGAAATACCTACTAGAAAAAGCTAACAACCACACACTGTTCTTATTAGATGAGCTTGGAGCCGGTACCGAACCACGCATAGGCGGAGCCATAGCCGAAGCTATATTGGAAGCACTCTACGAGCGAAAAGCCTTCGGTGTAGTAACCACACACTATGCCAACCTTAAACTTTTAGCCGACCGCTACCCTGCCATAGCCAACGCAGCCATGCTGTTCGACACCGAACGCATGTTGCCTCTCTATCAACTAATAGTAAAACATCCGGGCAGCTCCTTCGCTTTCGAGATAGCTAAAAACATAGGACTGCCGGCCGAAATCCTAGCCGAAGCCGAAAAGAAAATAGGAAAAGAGTTGCTAAACTTTGAGCAACAGCTACAACAAATAGAGGTAGAAAAAAGCGAACTGCAAAAGAAAAGAACCGAACTAGAGGTGACCGACAGCTTCTTATCCGAAATGATAGAAAAATACACCAAGCTGAACACCACCCTGGAAACAAAAAAACACGAAATACTATCCACTGCCAGACAGAACGCGAAACAAATAATAAACGATGCCAACAAACAGATAGAAAGAACGATAGCCGAAATACGCACCGCTCAAGCCAAAAAAGAAGAGACCTTGCAAGCAAGGGAAAAGCTGAAAAAAGAAGCGGAAAAGATAGACACCGAACAAAAGAAATCCGACGAAAACATAAAGAAAATACAAAGTTCGGCTAAAAAAATAACATCATCAGCTGCTAATGAACCATCCGACAACCGCCCTATAGCTGTAGGCGACATAGTAAAAATCGGCGACCAAGACACCTTTGGGCAAGTGGTAGAAATAAAAGGCAAAAAAGCAACAATAGAAAGCAACAGCATACGCATGACCATAGCACTGAGCCAACTAAGCAAGACGATGAAAAAGAACTTGCCTACACAAAAGAGTAAAAACAACAACTCCGAATATCAAACAATATACAACGAGTTGGCTGCTAAGCGTGCTGCTTTTTCGCCCACCTTGGACCTACGAGGCAAACGTGCCGAAGAAGCCCTAAACATGCTTGACCACTTCATCGACGAAGCATTACTTCTAAGCGAAAAAGAAATAAGAATACTCCACGGCACCGGCTACGGAATACTGAAAGAAGTGGTAAGAAAACGCCTCGCCGACCACTTGGAAGTAAAGAACTACCGTCCTGAAATTCTAGAACTTGGCGGTGAAGGCATAACGGTTGTAACCTTAAAATAAGCCAACTTCTAGAAAAAAGATAGATTTACCCGTACCTTATGGAATTTTCAAAAGCAACTATATGATACTCTTACCATTGTAGAGATGCGAGCTCGCCGCATCTCTACACCATTCATCTAGCCTATTCTTAACAGCCACATCATACCTTCAATGCCTCAAAACTCATGTATACAAAACAGCCAAATTATACATCACGAGGAAAAGAAAATTACATCACGAGGAATTTTCAATTACATCCGGATGAAAATTTGACACCATCGTAGTGCTATTTTCAAGCACCAACAGTGCCTCATACCCACTCTATTCCTATCTCTTACAAAACAATATTAATAAAGGCAAAAGCCATTGTCCCATCCGTTGATTAGATCCGCATGAATTACCCGTACCAAACTATGGTCTTTTCTTTTCCGAACAACAGCAAAAAAAGAAACCCTTGTAAAGACGCTGTTATCAGCATCTTTACAAGGGTTATTCATACAATAGCTTAACACTATTGCATAAAAAACCTCTTTAGTTCGAGGTAAAGAGGTTTTTCAAATTCTTAATCGTCCATGCGTTTAAAGTCCCCTTTACTGTCGAACTTCAAGTCTACACCATTGGATAACTCCACTTCATAGCCCCAATATTCTTTTGTTATCTTGTCTATTCTAGCTCCTTTGAAATGGTCGGCAACGTAGGCACGAATATTCTTAGGTATAATAGCCACAGGAACTCCAACACCTTTATATTCTGCTTCTTCCCATTCACCTTTTCTATTAAACTCTATCTTACCATTGTTGGCAAGTCTTACTTCGTAAGAAACTTCAAGAGCTTCCTTTTCCATTCTTACCATGGATATTTCCACTCCTTTACAGTGAGTTTTAAGGAACTGTTGTGCCTTTTCAGGCAATTCTTTTACTTTTATAGGTTTTAGATTTCCTGCTGTCAATGTTCCTATAGCAAAAAACAAACCCAAAGTCAACAAAACTAATCTTTTCATTCTTGAATTCTATTTATCATTTAATCAATATAGCAACTTCCTATTTTTACAAGTTCTGCTTTTCGTTTTTTTTCCATTGCTAAACCTCCGCCATTAGAAAGTTGCTTATAAAACACTCATCGGACAGCTTAGTTTCAACGAAACACAGCCTCATCCTACAAATTAATCATTTAATCCTACAAAGTCGAAAGACTTATCGAAAACTAATTCCAAGCCATTATTAAGCTCTACTTCATAGTTATTAAACTCTTTCTCTATTTGACGAACATGAGCGTTTGGGAAATTCTGAGCAACATAATTAGATATCTTATCACCCAACACGCCACTAGGGACTGCATGTTCGTAACAACTTACTTTTTCCCATTCTCCATCGCCCGAGAACTCAATATTGTCTCTATCAACAAACTGAACTTCATAAGATCTATCAAATACTTCATTATCTTTCAATATGTAGGAAATTTGTTCGTCTTTGAAATTGTCAGCAATAAAATCTTGCGATACTTGTGGCAATTGATTCAAATCAATTAACTGATGTTCTTTTTCACATCCCATAAATAGAAAAGCTACAACAGCTAACAGTACGTGTGTTCCAAATTTTCTTCTTTTCATCTCTATTATTATTTTAATTATTACATAGGGCTTTCCATCGAAAACCATTTATTTATTTTTATACACGTTAGTACCAAGTTTTCGAAAAACCTTTTGCTGCATAACTATTATTTCCTACTTTCTTTTACAAAAAAAACATCTCACATTCCCGTCTCAAGAGAAAACAAACTATTCATTTTAAAGAACTCCTCTGCAAATACAGCTTACTCTTATTGTTCCAGATCTTTGCCATTAGCCTAATATACACTAAACTATACCCAGCAAACAGCCGACCTTATTCTACTAGAATTCGTAAGTAGGCAAACCCAAATCTTCGGCAAGCTTTTTATAAATCTTATCAGATTCCCTTACAATCTGCCTAGCCCAATAAAGCTTTTGTTCCACTTGCTCATCTTCGGGCAATCGCCAATCAAGCCCTGGAGTATTTCTCATTTTCTCGGTAAGATAAAAAGAACACAACGCAGCTGAAACTGAAATATTAAAACTCTCGGTAAATCCATACATTGGAATCTTTACAAACCCATCGGCATTATCAATAGCATCTTGCGACAAGCCGGTTTTTTCCGTACCAAACACCAACGCTATAGGCTGAGTAACATCCAAATCTGAGAGCATTACATCGTTTTCATGGGGCAATGTTGCTATAATTTTATAGCCTTTCTTACGCAAAGCTTCGTAGGCAAGCAATGTATTATTCTCATTCTTCTTGCTATAGCGATAATAATTCACCCACTTTGACGATCCCAATGCCACATCAGGATTAAGCGTATATTCATATTGGTTTTCTATGATATGAACATTTTGTATTCCAAAACAATCACAAGTACGCAACACTGCACTAGCATTCTGCGATTGGAATATATCTTCCATTACTAATGTCAGATGCTTTGTCCTGTTTTGTATATTTTGGTCTAGCAATTGTCTTTTATTCTCCGAAAAAAAATCGGTCATAGCTTCATACAATTGTTTTTTTTGTTCCAAACTATACTTAGCAAACAGACTTTTATATTTTTCTTTTATTTCAGGCAT
Organism: Bacteroidales bacterium; assembly: GCA_017560705.1. Taxonomy (GTDB): domain Bacteria; phylum Bacteroidota; class Bacteroidia; order Bacteroidales; family P3; genus HGM05376. The sequence goes on from JAFZEK010000218.1 coordinate 8,964, forward strand.
AGCCTCAAGCTTTAATTTATAAAGATATAATTACTGACACGTAAATACACAGACATATAGAGTATACTTATCTTATGTCTATGTATTTATGTGTTTGTTGGGAAATTTTCCATTTAGGATTTCGCTTTATATAGTCTACAATATAAGGTGTTAGACGTTTACGTTCCGACCATTCGGGCTGTAAATATAAGCGACATTTGGCGTTTACCTTAGAAGCATGGTATTCTGCTCGCTCAAAATCGTTTTCATGACACACTATCATTTTCAATTCACCTGCCACTTGATAAAACTCTGACAAAGCCGGTAAATTCTCTTTCGGCGATAAACATATCCAATCCCACACCCCCGACAACGGAGACGACCCCGATGTTTCTAAGAAAGTACGTATACCCTTCTCCTTTAGCAAAGAGCATAACTTGTTCATATTGTAAAGCATTGGTTCGCCACCTGTAACTATAACAGCCTTTGATGGCACCTGCGAAGCCCTTTCCACTATGTCATAGACATTAGTAGGATTGTGCAATGCAGCATCCCATGCCTCTTTTACATCACAAAAGTAGCATCCCACATCACACCCACCTACTCTTACAAAATAAGCAGCTTCGCCTGTGTGGTAGCCTTCTCCTTGCAAACTATAAAACTCTTCCATCACTGGAAGCATATCCTCGTTTATTGTCATCGATACTTTAATACTTGCTTTGAAAACAATGTTCTATAACAATGAGAAGTTCAACATACTATTCTATTTATTTACGTTTTCTCTGTAGGCTTTCAATGTATTGGACAACAACGATACTATAGTCATAGGTCCTACACCGCCTGGCACTGGAGATATATAACTACACTTTGAAGCTACATTATCAAAATCCACATCACCTACTATTTTGTAACCTTTTTCTGATGTACTGTCATCCACACGATGAATACCCACATCTATAATAACAACACCTTCTTTCACCATATCAGCTTTCACAAAGTAAGGTTTTCCCACTGCTACTATCAATATGTCAGCTTGTCTTGTTATCTCCGCCAAATTCTTTGTTTTGGAATGACACAAAGTTACAGTACAGTTCGCATTAGAAGCATTGCGAGAAAGCATATTGGCCATAGGTGTACCTACAATATTGCTACGACCCAACACAACACAGTGCTTTCCTTCTGTTTCAATATTAGAACGTTCTAATAGCATTTGTATACCAAAAGGAGTAGCAGGCAAAAAAGTAGAAAATCCTAAAATCATCTTTCCAACATTCACTGGATTAAAACCATCAACGTCTTTCTTAGGACTTATAGCTTCAATAATTCTACTTTCGTTTATATGTTTAGGAAGAGGTAATTGTATAATAAAACCATCTATCTCGTTATCGTTGTTCAAGAAGTCTATAGCACTCAAAAGCTCTTCTTCTGTTATTGTAGCAGGATAGCGATATACAGATGATGTAAAACCTACTTCATTACTTGCTTTTTCTTTCGAAGCAACGTATGTTTTACTAGCACCATCTTCACCCACCAACACTGCTGCTAAATGAGGACAGCGTTTTCCCTCTGCTTCCATTCTTTTTACTTCAGCTGCAATCTCTTTCTTTATTTCTGCTGCAATTTTCTTGCCGTCTATTAACTTTACATTTTTATTATCTAACATGCCAGAATATGTATTAGTTAGTTTTTTCTGTTATATTATAGTCTCTTTAGTTCGTTGTTCTTATTGACAACTATTCTATCGGTGTCTACGCACCATATTCTTCAAGCCTCGTCCATTCGAAGAGCTTACCATCTTCATTACCTTCCTAGTTTCTTCAAACTGTTTTAGTAGCCTGTTCACTTCTTGAATAGAGTTACCACTACCATTGGCAA
>JAFZEK010000031.1 GCA_017560705.1 Bacteroidales bacterium
CTTTTTTTGCCGACCTAAGTGTATAATTGACAAATAATTTATATCTTTGTAAGATAATTAGACAATGTATATCGCTGTTTTATTCTTGATAGTCAACGAATAAAACAATATATTTCATTCTAAAAAACAATAATAATGTTTACAATAGTAAGTAAAAAAGAATTAGCACAAGACACAGTGCTTATGGACGTGGAAGCACCACGCTTGGCACAATCAGCGTTGCCTGGACAGTTTCTGATAGTAAAAATGGCAGAGAATTCAGAACGAATTCCGCTTACAATCAGCGATTATGATATAGAAAAAGGAACAGTAACTATCGTATTTAAAATAATCGGCGAATCTACACGCAAAATGGCAGAATACAATGTTGGCGATAGTTTTCGCGATGTTGTAGGACCACTAGGAAAGCCTTCAGAATTTGTTCATTTGCCCGAGGCTGAACTTAAGAGTAAAAAATTTGCCTTCATTGGTGGAGGTGTTGGTATTGCTCCAATATATCCACAAGTGAAGTGGCTAAGCAACAAAGGTGTAGAAGTAGATTGCATTATCGGTGCTAGAACTCGCTCTTTGCTAGTTTTTGAAGAAGAACTACGTAGCGTATGTAATCTTTATGTTACCACCGATGATGGTTCGTCAGAATACAAAGGTCTTGTAACCGATGTATTACGCACACTTATCGATGGGGGCAAACACTACGACGAAGTAGTAGCCATTGGCCCTATGATAATGATGAAATTTGTATCACAAGTAGCACATAGTTATGGTATTAAATGTACAGTGAGCTTAAACTCATTGATGGTTGATGGCACAGGTATGTGTGGAGCTTGCCGTGTTAGCATTGGAGGCGAAACTAAGTTTACTTGCGTAGACGGTCCAGAATTTGATGCTTCGTTAGTTGACTTTGATTTAGCAATGAAACGTCAAGCGATGTACAACACAGTAGAAGGTCGTAAACAAATGGAAGCCGAAGAAGAAGCCGAAGGACATGAATGTCATATCGGAGGCATTGCTCATGAAGTAAGAGAAAAGAAACTTCGTGTACCTGTTAGAGAACAAGATCCCAAAGTACGTGCTAAAAACTTTAGCGAAGTATGCTTAGGCTACAATGCAGAAGAAGCAATACTTGAAGCACAAAGATGCTTAAATTGTAAGAATCCTCAGTGCGTAAAAGGTTGCCCCGTTAACGTTCATATCCCCGACTTTATAAAATACGTAGCCGAAGGCAACTTTATGGAAGCTGCCAAAGTGATAAATAAAGATTCGGCACTACCTGCAGTATGTGGTAGAGTATGTCCTCAAGAAAAACAATGCGAAGGCAATTGCATTCTTGGAAAGAAAGGCGAACCAGTAGCAATAGGAAAGCTAGAACGCTTTGTCGGTGATTGGGTAAGAGAAAACAACATCGTATTTGACAAACCAGCTGTAACCAATGGACACAAAGTTGCAGTAGTAGGTAGCGGTCCTTCTGGTATAACATGTGCCAAAGACTTAATGATGATGGGCTACGAAGTGACTGTTTTCGAAGCATTGCATGAGTATGGTGGCGTTTTAGTATATGGAATCCCGGCATTCCGTCTGCCAAAAGAAACAGTAGTAAAATATGAAATAGAAAACGTACAAAAGATGGGTGTACGTTTTGAAAAAGACATTATTATCGGTCGCACAGTATCTATTGACGACTTGATGGACAAAGAAGGCTACGAAGCTGTATACATTGCATCTGGAGCTGGCTTACCTAATTTCATGAATATACCTGGAGAAAACCTATGCGGAGTAGTATCTGCCAACGAGTTTCTTACACGCAATAACCTACTATTCGCTTACAAAGAAGGCTATGAAACACCTAATTTTGTGGGTAAACGAGTAGCAGTTGTTGGAGGAGGCAACGTAGCAATGGATGCAGCACGTACAGCATTAAGACTTGGAGCAGAAGTGAAGATAGTATACCGTCGCTCAGAAGAAGAACTTCCAGCACGTGCCGAAGAAGTACATCATGCTAAAGAAGAAGGTGTAGAATTTCATTTACTTTGCAACCCTATAGAAATATTGGGCAATGAAGATGGATGGGTATCAGGAATGAAATGTGTACGCATGGAACTAGGAGAACCCGATGCATCCGGACGTAGAAAACCTGTAGTTATGCCAAACTCTGACTTCGTATTGGACGTAGATATGGTAATAATGAGTATTGGCACATCGCCTAATCCACTTATATCTTCTACTACTCCAGGCTTAGAAATCAATAAAAAGAACTGCATCGTAGCCAACGACGAAACAGGAGAAACATCCAGAAAAGGAGTATTTGCAGGAGGCGATGCTGTAAGTGGTGCTGCCACTGTAATTCTAGCTATGGGAGCAGGAAAGAAAGCCGCTAAAGCTATAGATGAATACATAAAAAGCAAAAACTAAATATACCCAAATAAGCCGACGAGGGAATTACCATCCCTCACGGCTTATTTCTTTGAATTTATAACCTATTAATACTTGAAACGTGAGAGATTTATTAAGCGAATTAAACGAAGAACAGCGTAGAGCTGCGGCATGCATAGAAGGTCCTGTAATGATAATAGCTGGAGCAGGCTCAGGAAAAACAAGAACACTAACCTACCGCATAGCTCACCTCATAGAAGAAGGTGTGGACTCCTTCCAAATACTTGCTCTTACTTTTACCAACAAAGCTGCAGCCGAAATGAAGGAGCGTATTATTAAGTTGGTAGGAAACGAAGCACGTAATATATGGATGGGAACTTTCCACTCTATATTTGCAAAGATTCTGCGTTTCGAGGCTGAAAAAATAGGATATATACCATCTTTCACTATTTACGACACCGACGATAGCAAGAGTGCTATAAAACAAATAATAAAATCTTTAAATCTCGACCCTAAAACCTATAACACTTCTTTCGTTTTAGGCCGAATATCTATGGCAAAAAGTAATCTTATTTCTGTGGAAGATTACTTATCCAATTCTGAAATACAGCAAACAGATTTGGCATCAAAAAAACCAATGATTGGAGAAATATATAAACTCTACAACCAACGTCTACACAATTCTATGGCGATGGATTTCGATGATTTGCTGTACAATATGAATGTATTGCTAAGAGACTTCCCTGATGTACTTTTAAAATATCAAGAACGCTTTAGACATATTCTTGTAGACGAGTATCAAGATACCAACTTCTCCCAATACCTTATTATTAAAAAGATGGCTGCTCGCTATCAAAATATATGCGTAGTAGGCGACGATGCTCAAAGTATTTATGCTTTCCGCGGTGCTAACATCCAGAATATTCTAAACTTTAAAAGAGACTACCCCGATGTACGACTTTTTAAACTAGAACAAAATTATAGATCTACACAAAACATAGTAAATGCTGCCAATAGTATAATATCCAACAATAAAGAACAAATAAAGAAAGAAATATGGACAGCTAACGACACTGGCAACAGAATACAATTACTAAATGGTGTCGACGAGAGAGAGGAAGGTATAATGGTAGCAAACTCCATATTGGAAATAAAAGATGCCAATGAATTAGATTTTTCTGATTTTGCGATATTATATAGAACTAATATGCAGTCTAGAGCCATAGAAGAAGCTCTACGTAAAATAAAGATTCCTTACAAAATATTTGGAGGACTATCTTTCTACCGAAGAAAAGAAATCAAAGATGTTCTGTCCTACTTACGATTAGTTATAAACAACTATGACGATGAAGCCTTAATGCGCGTAATAAATTATCCAGCACGTGGCATTGGACAAACAACATTAGACAAAATTCGCATAGCGGCATCTGATAACGATGTAAGTGTTTGGACTGTTTTAGAAAACATTGATTCTTTCGGCTTAGGCATAAACACCGCAACACTAAATAGAATTAATGATTTCGTTCTAATGATAAAATCATTGACATCACAGATAAGCATAATGAACGCCTACGATTTGGCTAAACAAGTAATCTTCAATTCAGGCATAATACGTTTTCTGAAAGAAGATGAAGATCCTGACAATGTTAATAGAATAGAAAACATCGAAGAACTTCTAAACGGTATTCAAGAATTTTGTGAGAAAGAAGATATAATAACTCCAGAAGAAAACGAAGTTCAAGAACCAGAAATAAGGACATTAGACCTCTTTCTGCAACAAGTACTGCTTCTAACTGACGAAGAAAATGATAAAGAAGACACCAACAAAGTATCTCTGATGACCATCCATGCAGCCAAAGGATTGGAGTATCCATACGTATACGTTGTAGGCATGGAGGAAAACCTATTCCCATCAGCAATGTCTATATCCAATCGCCAAGAATTGGAAGAAGAACGAAGACTATTCTATGTTGCAGTTACTCGTGCAGAAAAGATGCTAACACTAACACATGCCAACACTCGATACCAATATGGCAATGTCTCATTCCAAGAACTAAGTCGTTTCGTTGACGAAATAGACCCTAAATATATAGACATACCCATAAAAAAGACTACATTACCCAAAGTAGGATCTCTACCAAAACCTATGTTTGCCAAACGTAAAAATATAGCCAGCGAGCCTTTAAAACGAGTACAGCAAGGTCCAGTAAAAGGTAATACTCCTGCTCAAATAAGTGCTATACAAATAGGAATGAGAGTAAAACATGAAAAATTTGGTTACGGCAAAGTGATAGGAATTGAAGGTGATGGCGACAGCAAAAAAGCTCTTATATTTTTCGAAGCAATGGGTGAAAAACAGTTGATGCTAAAATTTGCCAAACTAACTATAGAATAAACCTATTCTTATGAGTAGCATTTACGAGGTACTGAAAACCTATTGGGGCTATGATTCCTTTAGACCTATACAAGAAAACATAATTCATTCAGTACTTGATGGCAACGACACATTAACTCTTATGCCTACTGGCGGAGGTAAATCTATATGCTTTCAAGTTCCTGCTATGATTTTAGACGGTATTTGCCTTGTGGTATCACCCCTTATAGCGTTAATGAAAGACCAAGTAACACAGCTAAAAGAAAAAGGCATTCCCGCTGCTTGTCTTGTATCTGGAATGTGCAAATACGAAATAGAGTTGATCCTGAACAACTGCGTACACGGGCGAATAAAGATATTATACGTATCTCCTGAAAGACTAAAAACTAAAGTCTTTGAAGCTCATCTCAAACAGATGAAAGTATCCCTTATCGCTGTTGATGAAGCCCACTGTATATCCCAATGGGGCTACGACTTCAGGCCTCGATATTTAGACATTGCAGAAATAAGAAGCTATCATCCTGCCGCTCCCATTATAGCACTCACAGCAACTGCTACTGATGTAGTAGCTATGGATATTCAAGAGAAACTATTATTTAGAAAAACACGAACAGTATTCAAAGATAGCTTCTACCGAGAAAATCTTGCCTACATGGTTTTCCATGAAGAAGACAAATATGGTCGTTTACTTAGAATTATATCCACTGTAAAAGGCAGCGGCATAGTTTATGTACGAAATAGAAGACGCACTCAAGAAGTTTCAGAATACCTAACAGCTATGGGCTACAAAGCATCCTATTATCATGCTGGATTATCCGTTGCAGACAGAGACCGCAGACAATTTAATTGGAGAAAAAACACTTATCCCATAATGGTAGCTACCAATGCTTTCGGAATGGGTATAGACAAACCCGATGTACGATTTGTAATCCATCTTGATTTACCCGAATCATTGGAAGCTTATTTTCAAGAAGCAGGCCGTGCAGGCCGTGATGGAAAAAATGCTTACGCCGTTGTTCTATATAATGAAAAAGATATTGAAACACTCGAAGCAACATTTCAAACAAACTACCCCTCTTTACAATACATACAAAATGTATACAACGGAATCTGTAATTATTTCAGAATACCAACTGGTCTTGGTCGTGATTTATATTTCGACTTTGACGCTATGAAGATATGCAACACATACGGATTCAAACTACTCCCTTTCATGTCCGCATTAAAATTCTTGGAAAAAGAAGGCCTTTTAATTATTCCCGACCATAATGAAGTAGTATCTAAAGCCTGTATAATCATCTCTAAACAAGATTTATACAACTTTCAAGTAGGTCATGTTGAATACGATGCTCTCATAAAAGTTTTGTTGCGGTTACATGGTGGAATATTCACTTCCTTTGTTCCTATAAATGAAACAGAAATTGCAAAAAAGTTGCACTACAACATCTCTGATGTTGAATCTCTGCTTGAAAATCTTGACAAACTCTCCATTATATCGTATCAAAAAAAGAGCGACAAACCAAGAATTATATTCACTTCGCAGAGAGTAGACGCTTCTTCGCTGTATATAAGCAAGAACAACTACGAAAATCTAAAAATTAATGCCACTAGGCGTAAGGATGCCATGATTAACTATGTTCGTAGCTTCGACGAATGTCGCAGTATAACACTTCTTAAGTACTTCAACGAGAACTCCGAACATTTGTGTCAAAAGTGTGATGTGTGCATAGGCAAAAGAAAGAAACTTAACAACAAGAAAACTCTAAAAGAAGACATCCTGAACATCGTAGACAACCATCAACTAAACATAAAAGGAATAGTAGACAAATTTCCCGATACCGATGAGGATATAATAGTAGAAACTGTTAGAGAACTCATTGAATATGGAACACTATCCATCGACGAAAATATGTATATACATAAATCATAGAAGAGATAACGCCCCCTTTATTTCAAAATTCTGATTATGTCGGCAACAGACTACCTATTCATTAAAATCCTTATTCTTCGCTATTATAGACGTTAGCATATCGTATACTTTCAAGTATTCCGCATTGTTGGCAAGCAAGTAACGATGTTTTTCCAAAGTCTTCAAATCGCCCCTTTTAGCAGGTCCGGTTTGGAGTTTCCATAAATTTTCGCCTTGCGTAGTCTTCTTTGCAGTTTCTGCTATCAGAGGATGTAATATACTGAACGGCAAATCGTGAGTTTCCATTATGTTCTGAGCCATAGCATTTATGCAATTGCCAAAATTATTGGCAAACACCGCTGCAAGATGTATATACCTACGTTGCTCACCAGAGATAGAATACACCGTTGGCGACACTTGTTGTGCCATATTCATCAAGAAGTCTAACGTGTCGGTATTGGAAGCCTCTATGCAGAATGGCAACGTACTATAATCTACTGCAATATGCTTAATGAACGTTTGAGGGGCATATATCACACCATAGTTTTTGCTTATAGGTTTCAAAACATCGATGGGAACAGTGCCCGACGTATGAAAACAGATTTTATCCTTCAGCTTAATATCTAGTGCAATATCAAAAAGAGCATCATCCGAAACAGATATTATATATATGTCGGCGTTGGTTTTCAAAAGCGACAGGCTATTGGTGTAGCTAGCGTTGAACTGATAAGCCAACACTTTTGCCGATTCCAAATTTCGAGAGAATACTTGCACCACTCGAGCATAGTCGTTGGAAAAAGCATGAGCGTAATGCGTAGCTACATTTCCCGACCCAATAACAACTATTTCGTAAATCTTGTCTTTTACAGTTTTTCGTCTAGGCATGGTTTTCGTTTCAATAAACAAAAGGCATTATTACGACCGTCATGTTTCACATGAAACAACTGTTGCTCAATCATGAGCAAGCTACAACCCTAACGTATAACAATGCCTTTCTGTTATATAACTTATTAGTATTCGTCTTCTTGGAAAAAGAAATCTTCTTTCGAAGGATAGTCTGGCCAGATGTCTTCTATACAATCATATATCTCGCCTTCGTCTTCTATTTCTTGAAGGTTTTCAATAACTTCCAATGGTGCTCCGGTTCGTTGAGCATAATCTATAAGCTCTTCTTTGGTTGCTGGCCATGGAGCATCTTCCAATTTAGTAGCAAGTTCTAAAGTCCAATACATATTATATTATTCTTTAATTGTGAGCAAGCCCATCCTTAGCACGACAGAAATATAACCACCGCTACGACCTTCTCACATTGTTTATATTACATAATTAATTGTCGCTGCTGTGCCAATATTCTTCTTGTTTGCCTTCTAGCTTTAAGAAGAATCTCGACAAAACGAATAGATAATCCGACAATCTGTTTAGATATACGCCTATCTCAGACGCTACAGGCTGTTCGGAAGCCAACTTCACATACAAGCGTTCGCATCTACGACAGATACAACGTGCCACATGAGTATGGGCCGACACTACGCTGCCTCCCGGAATAACGAAAGATTGTAATCTTGGTAACTCCCCATCTATCTTGTCGATATTGCCCTCTATGCGAGCAATAGCCTGACTAGGCAGTTGTGGCAATTTCTTACACATCTCTTCGTCCTTAGTAGCCAACAAAGTCTGTATGGTAAATAACTCTCTTTGAATAGTTTTCAAGTATTCGTAAAGTTCCATATTTATAGGCTTGGCATATTCTGCCACCACAGCCAAATAAGAGTTTAGCTCATCTACGCTGCCGTATGTTTCTATTCTAATATCATACTTAGGAACACGAGTACCTTCTACCAACGATGTAAAACCCTTGTCGCCTGTTTTTGTGTATATCATAAGTTGAGATTATTAAGATTATTCAATAACACGCTCTACGGATTTCACTTGAGGAATAGCTTCGCGAAGGGCAGATTCTATACCTTGTTTCAATGTCATAAGGGCATGAGGGCAAGAGCCACAGTGTCCTTTAAGTTTTACATATACAACGCCTTCGTCGGTCATTTCTACAAATTCCACGTCGCCACCATCAGCTTGAAGATAAGGGCGTATTTGGCTCAATCCGTTCTTTACTTGTTCTATTACGTTTATTTTTTCTTCTAATGTCATCATAACTTATAGTATCCTATTTTTTAGAGTTTATTATTGATAATTCTTTAGCTACATTTTCGGCCAAAGCCTTGAAAGCCTTACCTTCCACCGAGTTATCGTCCAATGCAGTAGGAGTACCCTTGTCGCCGTTTTCGGCTATGGATTGTACAAGAGGAATTTCGCCTAGCAAAGGTATGTTCATTTCTTCGGCAAGATTGCGGCAACCTTGTCTTCCAAAGATATAGTATTTATTGTTTGGAAGCTCAGCAGGTGTAAAGTATGCCATGTTTTCAACGAATCCCAACACCGGAATCTTTATGTCGTTGTTCAAGAACATTTCCACACCTCTTACAACATCAGCAAGGGCAACTTGTTGAGGAGTACTAACAATAACAGCACCCGACACCGGCAATGTCTGAGCAATGGTAAGCTGTATGTCGCCTGTTCCCGGAGGCATATCGACCACAAGGTAATCTATTTCGCCCCAATAAGTATCAGTAAGCATTTGCTTCACAGCGTTAGAAGCCATAGGCCCACGCCATACAAGAGCCTTGTTGGGGTCTACCATAAAACCTATAGACATCAGCTTTATGCCATATTTTTCCAAAGGAAGCATATACATCTTTCCGTCATGTTCTTCGCCCATAATATCCTCACGCTTAAGGTCGAACAGGATAGGAATAGAAGGGCCATAGCAGTCGGCATCCACAAGGCCAACCTTGGCACCGGCCTTAGAAAGAGCAATAGCCAAGTTTACGGCAACGGTAGATTTTCCCACGCCGCCTTTGCCCGAAGCTACTACTATTATATTCTTCACACCGGGGAATAGCTCATTCTTATTGATAGCCGGTAATACTTTGGCTTTAAAATTTACAGTAACATCTATCGATGGGTCAATGTATGAATGTATTGCTTCTATGCAATCGTCTTTCATCTTTTGTTTCATTGGGCATGCAGGAGTGGTAAGCACCAAATCAAAAGCTACAGAGTTTTCGCCTGTAACTATGTTCTGAATCATCCCCAATTGTGTCAAACTGCGACCTAAGTCGGGGTCGTCGACATGAGACAATGCTATTTCTACTTGAGTGTTAGTAACTTTCATTGTTTTTATTGTTTTGTAAGAGAATGCAAAAATACACAAAATATATATCTGACCAAAGAAAATAACGTTTTTAGTTGTTATTATCCTTTATTTCGTTGGTCAGCAATGGCTTACAACGCTGCATTTATTCCATGCTATTTTGGTCGAAAGACACGTATATATCATTGTCGTGTGTATGCGATGTGTATTTTGTATTTTCCGATGTTTCTATATATATTTCCAATATCTTAGCCTCGTTTTCGGGAAAGATTTCCACCTTATCGGCCACAGCCGGAATAAGGATACACTCCCCTGCCCTCATAGGCACTATGTTGTCCAAGGCCTTGATGGCACAAATGCCTTCCACACAGAAGTAAACGACAAAGGAATCCAACGAAGTAAAGTCCTTCTTTATGGGCTTGTCTAGCGAAATCATGTTCGTTATAAAGTAAGGGCATTCCACAAGGTTCACCGTGCTGTTCTTCTTGTATTCGTAGTGCGTTTTTCCGTCCTTCGTTGGCGAAAAATCTATAGCGTCCAAGGCCTCTTCGGTGTGCAGCTCACGCAAGTTGCCGTTGCTATCGGTGCGGTTGTAGTCGAAGATGCGATAGGTAGTGTCCGATGTTTGCTGTATTTCAGCAATAAGCAGACCTTTTCCAAGAGCATGAATCCTACCTGCCGGAATGAAGAACACATCGCCTTTCTGAGGTTTTTCTACATGCAGATGACTAGTGAGAGTTCCCTGATCCACAGCGGCCATATATTCGTCGGCGGTCATAGCAGTGGCAAAGCCGTCTATTATCTCCGAGTCGCTGTCGGCGTTCATGGTGTACCACATCTCGGTTTTACCGTTCTCTAGTCCACGCTCTTGAGCCAAATCATCGTCGGGGTGCACTTGTATGGATAGCTTGTCGTTGGCATCTATTATTTTTATAAGTATAGGAAACGTGTTGCCAAAACGCTCATAATTGCGTTCGCCCAACAAGTCGCCCATATATATTTCCAATATTTCGTTGAGCGAGTTTTCTGCCAAGAAACCATTTTCCACCAACGTTTCATCGCCTTCCACACCCGAAAGCGACCACATTTCGCCGCAGTTGGGCATGGCAGCATAGTCAAAACCTAGTTGTTCTTTTATCTTGTTTCCGCCCCATATCTTATCCTTAAACAAGGGCTTGAATTTTAGCGGATAAAGCAATGTATCCATAAGCTATATATATATGTCTCTGTTATTTTTGTTTCGTTATTCTTTTTCGGCATTAGCCAAAGCTATCAGCTCGTCCACCACCTTTTTCAGTCCGGTGCCAGCCTTTTCGGCTACCGTAGTTATCTTCCTAGCCACGTGAACCTCCTTGGGGTCCACAAGATAGCATTTTGCAGCCGGCGGCACATAGTTTATAAGTCCTGCGGCAGGATACACGTTTAGCGACGTGCCTACCACTACAAAGTAATCAGCTTGCTCGCACAAATCTATGGCCGGTTCTATCATAGGCACAGCCTCGCCAAACCACACTATGAAAGGACGCAAAAGGCTGCCGTCGGGTGCCAAAGTGCCATGCTTTATTTCCCATCCGTCGATGTCCACCACGTAGTTTGAGTTGCGTTCGCTACAGGCCTTTGTAAGCTCGCCATGAAGATGAATAATATTCTTAGAGCCGGCTCGCTCGTGAAGATTATCCACATTTTGAGTAATTATGCTCACGTCGTAATACTGCTCCAGCCTCACAAGCTGCCTATGACCCTCATTTGGAGATGCTTCCATCATCTTTTTGCGACGCTCATTATAAAAGGACTGCACCAACTGCGGATTGCGATGCCATCCATCTATGGATGCCACTTCTTCCACAGGATATTGCTCCCACAAACCATTAGAATCGCGGAAGGTGCTAATGCCACTCTCGGCACTAATGCCGGCTCCTGTAAGGACAACTACTTTTTCCATATTCGGTATAGTATATTAGTATTGCGGTGCATACGACCACTGTGCTACAAATTATTCTGCTTGCAAAAGTACAATAATAAATCTAATAAAACAATAGGCTGTTCATAAAAATTCACTCTCCTAAGCAATGACTCCCTAAAAACGCCACTGCCTAAGAACGTGAACTCATCACAAAAATTGCCTAACTACAATATAATAGCAGCTATTTTACTACCAACTTCTTAGTGGCTACGCCTTTGGGCGTATACACCTTTACTATATAAGCACCACGAGGATAGCCCGACACTGTGAGCTGTGTGGACAAGCCTTCGC
>JAFZEK010000219.1 GCA_017560705.1 Bacteroidales bacterium
GCTATGTACATTGCCGATGGTCACCATCGTTCAGCTGCTGCTGCTTTGATTGGTCAAGAAAAGAAAGCTCAAAATCCTAACCACACAGGCGACGAAGAATACAACTACTTCATGACTGTTATTTTCCCAGACAATCAATTAAAAATTATCGACTACAACCGCGTTGTAAAAGATTTGAATGGCTTGTCGAAAGACGAATTTTTGGCTGCTTTGAACGAAGCTTTCGAAGTTGAAAAAATGGGTACTGACATCTACAAACCATCTAAACTTCACGAATTCAGCGTTTATATCGATGGCGAATGGTACAAATTAAACGCTAAACCTGGTACTTACAACGACAACGATCCTATCGGAGTATTAGACGTAACTATTTTGTCGAACCTTGTATTAGACAAAATATTAGACATCAAAGACCTTCGTACTTCTAAACGTATCGACTTCGTAGGCGGTATTCGCGGATTAGGCGAATTGAAACGTCGCGTTGACAATGGCGAAATGGTAGCTGCTTTCGCTCTTTATCCAGTATCGATGAAACAACTTATCGACATAGCTGACAGCGGTAACATTATGCCTCCTAAAACTACTTGGTTTGAACCAAAATTACGTTCAGGACTTGTTATCCACGAACTTGCATAAGGATATTTTCCATATACAAAATAAATACAAAGGTATTCTGCAAAAGCAGAATGCCTTTTTTTATTTTCAACACAAAAAACCTGCTCGTAACGACACTACAATTTCAAACAGACTACTACTTCCCTATCCATACTATATTCCCATCCACATTGTAATATACCGCTTTTTCTAACACAATATAACACCAAAATAATACACCTTTAAACAAGTTTTACAAACTTAAAAGAGCAACAATTCAAGTAGAAATATTTTTCTTGGTTAAAAAACCATAATATAGGTTTATAATCGAAATTAAATATGTATCTTTGCAAAAACTAACAAGATTGTTAGACAAATTTGTTTAATACTCTTATTATCTGTAATACAAAGATATATGACACAAAAAAAGGATGCAAAAAATAAGAAACAACAGATACTAGATGCTGCAGAGTATGAGTTTTTGACCAACGGATACGAAGCAACAAAAACTACACAAATAGCCAAACGTGCCGGAGTGACACACGCTATGCTGCACTATTACTATCAATCTAAAGAAAACCTATTTAACAAAATATTTGAAGACAAGATAGAGACTCTAAAAGCCCCTATTGATGCTTTGGCACAAAACAAAGATATAGACCTACGCGATAGGATAAGGGAAATAATAGAACTACATTTCGACTTTCTGAAAACACACCCCGACCTACCTCATTTTCTTATAAACGAAATGCGTTCAAATCCTCAGCTGATAAAAATTCTACGCGAAAAGGTAGGCGACACCCTGAGAGGAACATTTGCAACAATACAAACCGAGATAGACGAATATGTAGCAAAAGACATTATGAAACCTATTTCGGCTTTTGATTTGTTTTTAGACATAGTGTCGCTAAATGTGTTCACATTTATATCGTTGCCAATTTTCCGACACATTGCATACAACGAAGAAAAAGAACAACAGCTAATAGAAAACCGAAAAAAAGAAATAATACAAACCATAAACTATCGAATTTTAAAATAGAGGTACACTAATGAATACTGAAAAATTACCAACATACAAAGTAGGAATAGACATAGGTTCTACAACGCTAAAAATAGTGGTAATAGACGACAATGCCAACATAGTTTTCTCCGACTATCGCCGACACAATACAGACATAAAAGAAGCTATGCGAGGTGCATACGAAAAGATGTACTCCACCATAGGCAACTTCAACATGCACACAAAAATAACAGGCTCCGTGGGCATGGGCTATGCCGAACGTCTAAACATTCCCTTTGTACAAGAAGTGGTAGCTTCGGCTAAACTTATAGAAACCAAGTTTGGACACGTACGCACCTTTATAGACATTGGAGGCGAAGACAGCAAAATGATTTTCTTCGAAGAAGGAAAGTCGCCGGATATACGCATGAACGGCAGCTGTGCCGGAGGTACAGGAGCATTCATAGACCAAACTGCTACACTGCTAGGTGTGAACACCATAGAACTCAACGAGCTTGCAAAAACAGCCGACACCCTTTATCCAATAGCTTCGAGGTGTGGAGTGTTTTCCAAAACCGACATCCAAAACCTCATTAGCCGAAAGGTGAGCAAAAACAACATAGCAGCTTCGGTGTTCAATGCCGTTGCCATACAAGTTATAGCCTCACTAGCACGAGGCACTGATATATTGCCTCAAATATTCTTTTGTGGTGGTCCATTTGCCTTTTTACCAGAGTTACAAAAAGCATTCATGAAACAGCTGTCGCTAAAAGCTGACGACTGTATACTAAGCACCCATGCTCAGTTAGTACCTGCATGGGGCACTGCCATAATGGAGTTTGAACAAACACCTAAAGACATTCTTCTAAAAGACTGGATAGAGCAGTTGGAAAATCCAAACAGCGACGACTTTCAGGCTCCAACAGAAGGCAGACTTGCAGCACTATTCCAATCGGAAGAAGAACTGACAGAATGGAAAAAGAATAAAGACAACCACACTGTAGAAACCATAGACTGGGACAAGCTAGAAGACACCAACTGTTTTTTAGGCGTAGACTCGGGGTCTACTACTACCAAAATAGTGCTTATAGATTCTAAGAAACGCATAGTATTCCAAGACTATCTTAGAAACGAGGGCGACAGCTTCAACGCCTTTCTCAAAGGGCTTCAACGCATGAAAAAAGCTGCCGACAAGCATCACAAACACATAAAAATAGCAGGAAGTGCCACCACCGGCTATGGCGAGAACTTGATAAAAACAGCCTTTGGCCTACACAACGGCATTATCGAAACCATGGCTCACTACCTAGCAGCCAAAGACATCCTTCCCCCTGTGTCGTTCATTCTAGACATCGGTGGACAAGATATGAAAGCCATATTTGTAGAAAACGGCACTATCAAACGTTTGGAAATAAACGAAGCCTGTTCATCGGGATGTGGGTCGTTCATCGAGAACTTTGCCAATATGCTAGGCTATCCTGTTGCAGAATTTGCAAAGATGGCATGTTTTGCAAAAAATCCTTGCGACTTAGGAACACGTTGCACCGTGTTTATGAACTCCAAGGTAAAACAAGCCATGCGAGAAGGTGCTGCCACCGAGGATATAGCAGCAGGATTTTCCTACTCTGTAGTGAAGAACTGTCTTTTCAAAGTACTCAAACTAAAAGATATAAAAGAACTCGGCGACCACATTGTGGTGCAAGGAGGCACATTCCGCAACCTATCCATCGTCAAAGCATTGGAAAACCTTACAGGTGTCAATGTGACATTCTCCAACATTCCAGAACTCATGGGAGCCTACGGTGCAGCACTATATGCTAAAGAGAACGCCAAGCCCCACGACAAACTGCTGGATTTAAACGAAATGTTGCATAGCCAAAGCTACACATCGGACTTTGAAGTATGCCCAGGATGCGAGAATAAGTGTACCGTAAGAACATTCAAGTTTGCCAACGGAAACACATTCTACTCTGGCAACAACTGCGAAAAGATATACTCCAACTCTGCCGAAAGCAAAGAAAAAGGCGTAAATCAATACCAAGAACGCTACCGACTTTTGTTCTCAAGAACATTTCCCAAATCCACCAAAGAGCCACTTATGACAGTAGGTATTCCTCGTGGACTTATCATGTATGAGCATTATCCGTTTTGGTTTACCCTATTATCGGAATGCAACATTAAGCCGGTGCTTTCACGAGTATCTACCAACAGCCTATACGAAAAAGGTATACGCTCTATAATGGCAGACAACATCTGCTTCCGGGCCAAATTAATGCACGGACATATAATGGACTTGGTAGAAAAGAACGTGGATAGGATTCTTTATCCCTACACAGTGTTCGAAAAATCTGAAAGCACCAAAGCCCACAACAGCTACGTATGCCCTATAGTGACAGGCTACTCCGATGTTATAAAAAGCTCCATAGACACAGAGTTTCACTACAACATACCACTGGATTCCCCTACTGTGGCTTTCAACAACGAAAAGCTACTAAAGAATTCGTGCTTAAAATATCTCACATCATTGGGTGTGGATAAGAAAACAGCACTGAAAGCTTTCGACACAGCACTGAAAGAACAAGAAAAACACGTGATAACAGTGGCCGAAGAGAACAGACACATAGTAGAAAAAGCCAAACAAACCAATAGAATGGTGATATTACTATGCGGCCGTCCCTACCACATAGACCCACTGATACAACACAAGATAGCC
>JAFZEK010000220.1 GCA_017560705.1 Bacteroidales bacterium
AAGTGATTTACGGAATACTGACTTCGTCGATGTTGCTATCGCTCGAAAGAGCTAATGCTTAGGCATTGCTCTTTACTCGCTTAATCGCAACGTTCTTGAGAAGATTTCTACTTTCTTTTGACCCATCATAGCTGGCTATGCGACCCCAAAAGAAATAGAAAGATTCCAAGAAAAAACGCAAAGCACGCAAAAGTTTCAACGAACACTCTTTTGTTTATCCGAAACGTGGAATTTTTAGAAGTAGCCTATACTATATAATATGTGAAGCACTTTAGGAAAACTGCTCGTCGGTGGATGAAAATAGTGTAATTTGTTGTGTAATAGTAGTATATTCGTTATTTGTAACAAAACTTGTTTTTTGCCATTCATTATTCTTTTTTGAGGCATGAAAAGGCGGTATATGTTAGGTGTTTAATGGCATTATAACGTTAAAATGAAAGGTATTGGTATTTAAAATATCAGTTTGAAAAACAGATGAATAAGATAAGTTGTAGCGTGAAAAAGCACAATAGCAGTCAAAAACTTTTTCTTATATGAGAAAAAAAATGTACCTTTGCAAATTATTTTAAACGTAAATATAACAATATAATATTTAAATACATACATAATATGAAACCTTCACATATAGAACACATAGGTATAGCAGTACCTAATATGGAAGAAGCAATACGCTATTGGGAAGATGTTATGGGCTTGAAATGCTATAACATTGAAGAAGTTGCAGATCAAAAAGTAAAAACCGCTTTCTTTAAGATAGGCGAAGTGAAAATAGAACTATTGGAACCAACTTCACCAGATAGTACTATAGCAAAATTCATTGAAAGCAACGGTGGAAAAGGTGGAATGCACCACATCGCTTTCGCAGTAGAAAACACAGACGAAGCTTTGGCCGACGCAGAAGCTAAAGGAGTTAGATTGATAGACAAAACTTCTCGCGGTGGTGCCGAAGGTTTGAAAATTGGTTTCTTACATCCAAAATCAACATTCTCAGTATTAACTGAACTATGCTCTAAATAATTTTTGTAGAACAATATTTATTATAATAAACTATGGCTTTTGAAGAAAAAATAAAAGAACTTCTTGACAAAAGAGTTGAAGCTAAATTAGGTGGTGGTCAAAAACGTATTGACACACAACATGCCAAGGGCAAACTTACTGCTCGTGAACGTATTTCGTTGCTTCTTGACGAAGGTTCTTTTGAAGAATTTGACATGTTTGTAACACATCGTTGTACAAACTTCGACATGCAAAAACAATCTTTCCTAGGTGACGGCGTTGTTACTGGTTATGGTACTATCGACGGTCGTTTGGTTTATGTTTTTGCTCACGATTTCACTGTTTATGCTGGTTCTTTGAGCGAAACTATGGCTCTTAAGATTTGTAAAATCATGGACCAAGCTATGAAAGTGGGTGCTCCTGTTATTGGTTTGAACGACTCTGGTGGAGCTCGTATCCAAGAAGGTTGCAACTCTTTGGCTGGTTTTGCTGAAATATTCGAACGCAATATCTTAGCTTCTGGTGTTATTCCTCAAATTTCTGCTATATTCGGACCTTGTGCCGGTGGTGCTGTTTATTCTCCTGCTCTTACCGACTTTATCATGATGTCCAAAGAAAATAGCTACATGTTCTTGACTGGTCCTAAGGTTGTTAAAACCGTTACTGGTGAAGATGTAACTGAAGATAAATTGGGTGGTGCTATCGTTCACTCTACTAAATCTGGTGTGGCTCACTTCGTAGGTGATACTGAACAAGATGTATTGAACATGATTCGTCGTTTGATGGGATTCTTACCTTCAAACAACTTCGAAGAAGCTCCTCGCGTTGAAACTAACGACCCAATCGATCGTTTGGAAGACAGTTTGAACTCTATCATCCCTGAAAGTCCAAACACTCCATACGATGTTAAAGAAATCAT
>JAFZEK010000221.1 GCA_017560705.1 Bacteroidales bacterium
AAAAAAGCATGGCAACGACTATTGATAATATCGGGTGGAGTATTGGTAAATTTTGTTGTAGCCATGATTTTATACTCTGCTATCTTGTTTCATTGGGGAGAAGCTAAATTGCCAATACAAAATGTAAAAATGGGGTATGATTATGCCGAGATACTACAAGAAAATGGATTTAAAAATGGTGATATAATACTTGCCGTAGATGGAGTAGAAACTCCGGAAATATCTGATGTATCTGCACGATTGTTTATAGATAAAGCTTCTAATGTTACGGTACGAAGAAATGGAGTAGACACTACATTTATGCTAGCTCCTGATTTTAGAGAAAATGTTATCGCTGTTGCAAACAATCCGGAAGCACAATTGTTTAGTATTCGTTATCCGTTTGTTATAAAAGATTTTGTAGCAGGTTCTCTTGCCGAAAAAGCCGGAATGAAAGTAGGTGATAGCATAGTGGCTTTGAATGATACTGCTGCTATTACTGCTGTAGAATTTATGACCAGATTAGCAAACTGTGCAGACCAAGAAGTGAAGGTCGATTTTTATCGTAATGGAGAACTAATGTCTTTACCAATTCAATTGGACGGAACTGCCAAAATAGGTGCATATCTTAAACAACCTACAGAAATCTATGAAACATACATTCTTGAATATGGATTATTTGAATCGATACCTGCAGGGATAAAATTGGGAGTAGAAACACTTTCTACTTATGTGAAGTCTTTAAAATTAATATTCACAAAGGAAGGTGTATCTCAAATAGGTGGTTTTGGAACTATAGGAACATTGTTCCCTGAACAATGGAATTGGGCTATATTTTGGAATATGACTGCATTCTTGTCTATAATACTAGCATTTATGAATATAATACCTATACCGGGTTTGGATGGTGGACATGTAATGTTTACTTTATACGAGATAATAGCTCGCAAGAAACCTAGCGATAAATTTTTGGAGTATGCACAAAATATAGGTATGATTATTTTGTTTGCATTGCTTATTTACGCTAATGGCAACGATTTGTTCCGCTGGATAAGTAGTAAATTCTAATCGATGAAGCAAATAGATAGGCTCATATTACGTTCGTTTATAGGACCATTGGTGCTTACTTTTTTGTTGGCTGTATTCGTTTTACTTATGCAGTTTTTGTGGAAGTATATCGATGATATGGTTGGCAAAGGATTGGATTTTTTAGTGATAGCACAATTGTTGTTCTATGCTTCTGCTACGTTTGTTCCAATGGCTTTGCCTATTGCAACGTTGTTTGCTTCCATTATGACGATGGGTAATTTTGGCGAAAAATATGAACTTATTGCAATGAAGGCTGGTGGGATATCGATACGTCGAGTAATGATGCCTATGGCAGTGGTCGTTTTATTGCTGACCGGAATGGCGTTTTATTTTGCAAATAATATAATGCCAATTGCTGTCCTTAAATACAAAATGACATTGTATGATGTTACAAGGAAGAAACCGGCACTTAATATAAAACCTAGTGAATATTATTCGGGTATTGATGGTTATGTGATTAGAATAGATGAGAAAGATAAGGAAAACAAACATTTAAATAACATAATAATTTATGACCATACGGATGGTATGGGGAATGTAAGTGTTACAGTTGCTGATAAAGGAAGTATGACTGTAACACCAGATGAAAGATATTTGGTTTTCGATTTGTATGATGGGTATTCGTATGTTGAAGACGTGAAAGGTGAGAATATAATTACACGGCCATTGACTCGAATGAAATTTGCTGAGCAAACGATGCGGTTCGATTTGTCTGCCTTTGCTTTCAATAAGTCGGATAAGGAACAGTTTAAGGGTAGTTATCAGATGATGAACGTACGACAGTTGAGTCAGACTATGGATACACTTAAATTTAATAGAGATATAAAAGTAAAAGAGTTTAAGACATCTGTAAACTCTCATTTTCCCGTTGTTGCAAGTCTGGAAGATAAAAATCTCGAAAACTGTATTTCTGAAGAAAAGGAGTATGTAATTGATTTTGATAAATTGTCTAATAGAAGACAAAAAGATATAAAGAGAGTTGCTTTGCATTCAGCCAGAGTGATAAATGAGGATATTGCGATGTATGCTCAAATTTTGCAGAACGACCAAGAGTATATAAACAGACATGGTATCGAGTGGCATCAAAAGTTTACTTTGTCAATAGCTTGTTTTGTGCTTTTTCTTATAGGAGCACCATTTGGATCTATAGTTCGCAAAGGAGGTTTGGGATTGCCTCTTGTAGCTTCTGTAGTATTTTTTGTGCTTTACTATGTAATCAACACTATTTGTATTAAAGCTATCAGAGAAACTGCTATGCCTCCTTATGGTATGTGGATTTCTACGTTGGCAATGTTGCCATTGGGCATTTTTTTGACACTTAAAGCTACTACAGATTCGGCTGTATTTGATATGGGATCGTGGAAAAAACTGATAAGAAAGATTTTTAAGAAGTCAGACGCTTAGAGTTGTTTGGGAAAATTGAATATTTAAACATTGAAAGAATAAAAAACAAATAAATATAAATGAAAATATTACAACTGTGCAATAAGCCACCTTATCCTCCTGTTGATGGGGGGACTATTGCAATGAATAGCATTACGCAAGGCCTATTAGCAGAAAAATGTACTGTGAAAGTTTTGTCTGTATGTTCCGATAAACATCCTGTTAAAAAGGATTTGTTAAGCGATGAATATATAGAAAAAACACAATTTGAATCGGTTTACGTTGATTTAGATGTTAAACTATTTGATGCATCTATATCTTTACTTACAGGGGAGTCATACAATGTAAAGCGTTATGAAAGTCATGAATTTGCTAGAAAATTAGCTTCTATATTGAAAGAAGAAGAATTTGATATAGTACACGTAGAAAGTATTTTCCTTACACCTTATTTGCCACTAATACGTAAATATTCGAAAGCTAAGGTTGTATTAAGAGCACATAATGTAGAGCATTTAATATGGAAACGAATAACTAAATGTACAAAAAATGTTTTTAAAAGATGGTATCTTAAGCGACTTGCTTTATCTCTTAGAATGTATGAGTTAGAACATATTGGTAAATACGATGGAATTGCGTGTATAACACAAACTGATGCTGATTATTTTTTAGCTAATGGTTGTAGGAAGCCTATTGTTTCTATACCATTTGGAATAATAGCACCAGATAGTATGGATACCGTCGATGATGAGCCCAATTCTTTATTTCACATAGGCTCGATGGATTGGGTGCCAAACCTTGAAGCTGTTAATTGGTTTTTGGAAGAAGTATGGCACAAAGTATATACCGAATTGCCACAAGCAAGACTATATTTAGCCGGTCGAAAAATGCCGGAATCATTGTTGAAGGCTGAATATCCAAATGTGTCGGTTGTTGGGGAGGTTCCGGATGCAATGTATTTTATCGAAAGTAAAAAAATAAATATAGTGCCTCTTTTGTCGGGAAGTGGTATTAGAGTGAAGATAATAGAAGCAATGTCTGTCGGAAAAACAGTTATATCTACTTCTATAGGTGCAGAAGGAATAGACTATACTGATGGAAAAAATATTTTGATAGCTAATACTCCTGATGAGTTCGTAAAACAAATAAAACGTTGTTTGGAAGACGATGAATTTTGTAGTCAAATAGGCAGAAACGCATATGATTTGGTGGCGAATCATTATAATAATGATTTGTTGACCAAGAAATTAATATCATTTTACTCTAAATTGATAGAAAAAGATAAAGAAATATAGTGCAAATGTGTTTTTTTTTTGATAAAATGGTTGGTAAAAAGCATTTTCTTATAGTTGATGATAAAATAAAATAAAAATACTTCTCTTTGAAAATCATGGAGTTTGAGTAAATAAAACTATAAAAAATAAAATATACTTTTTACTATTGAAAAAAACTGCGTATATTTGCAATTCAAATAGAACATAAAAACAATAAGAAAATAAATACATTAAATTACAATGAAAACTAATAAAATATTTCAAATTGCTTTAGCTGTTGTTATAGTAGGTCTAGCAGTTCTTCTATATAATAGCATTATGAAACCTGTTCGCTTTGATAACGAATACAATCAAAGAAGAGATGCCGTAGTTGTAAAATTGAAAGAAATTAGAAACTTGCAAGAAGCATATAAGATGACATATGGTTGTTATGCAAATGATATGGATTCTTTAATATTAGGATTGCAAGAAGGTAAATTACCAGTGGTTAAAAAGTATGGAAATGTTCCTGATGAAATGACTGAAGCAGAAGCTTTGAAACAAGGAATAATTCGTCGTGATACTGTATTTATGAACCCATTGGAAAAAATGCGTGAAGAGAAGAAGACAGCTTTGACAGACGCTCAATTGGCTCAATTGAAATATGTTCCTTATACAGATAATCAAACTTTCGAAATGAGAGCGCGTTTTGTTGAAAAGAGTGGTTTTGAAGTTCCTGTATTTGAAGCAAAGGTTCACTTATCAGTATTGTTGGCTGACTTAGATGAGCAAGATGTTAATAATAAAATTGCTCAATTGGAGGATATGAATAGATATCCAGGTTGGAAAGTTGGTGATTATGATGAACCTATCACTGATGGTAATTTTGAATAAAATTGATTATGGTGTCTTATTTTATAAATAACCAGATTGTATCAGAGAATATAAATTCTGCTGATAATCAGAAGAAATTATCCATTTGTTTAGAAACAAATGGATTTTCTTTTACTGTTACTAATTCGAAAAATCAATTGCTTGCATTTGTAGATATTGCTTGTAGTTTTCCGGAAACATTATCTCAAGTAATTGCTTTGGTTAAGCAAATATTTACTGATCTTCATTTAGACTATATGCTA
>JAFZEK010000222.1 GCA_017560705.1 Bacteroidales bacterium
AGCTCGTATCGAAGTTGCTGTAAACAGCTCTATCAGAGGTTGGAAAGCTGTAGCTTTGCCTACTAGCGTTATTGGAAATGAAAATGTAAAAATCAGAATTCGTTATGCTTCTTTCAGCAATGGCGGTGGAGCTTACGGTTATTTCTGGTTATTAGATGACGTTAGCGTTGAAACTGGTATTGCTAACCGTATGAACGTTAACTCTGTAACTTATTCTCACGGTGCTTATCACCTAATTCCTCAAGGAATGGATGTTAACCCTGTTATCTGGTACACTATGTTCGAAAACAATGGTGCTATCAATCAAAACAACGTAACTGGTTATGTAAATACTGTTGACGGTACTGAAATAGCTTCTACTA
Source organism: Bacteroidales bacterium (assembly GCA_017560705.1). Lineage (GTDB taxonomy): Bacteria > Bacteroidota > Bacteroidia > Bacteroidales > P3 > HGM05376. Next base: position 363 of record JAFZEK010000222.1, read on the forward strand.
ATGGAGTATTCATGGTTCAAGGTGAAGAATATGTAAACAATGGTGCTACTGTTCCTACAGGTGCTAAATCTGTTTATGCTGCTATCGACCAAAATACTAACAGACTTGCCGGTGACGATCCTTCTTTCTTAGGTTTCGGTTTAACTGGTACTGCAGTTCCTTTCCCACACGCTAACGCTGGTACAGTAGACATCTACTCTGGTTTGCGTTCTGATTCTTTGAATTACAGCTTTGATACCCTTCGTTACAATGTTTTAGCTGCTGACGAAAACGGTACTTACGTTTGGGGTCGCGACAATGGTATTTTGTCTAGATACAGCACTTGGACTTACGGTACAACTTCAGATGGTTACTTGACATCAGAAGCTACTTTCTCTGATGCTGGTTACGCTGTAAACATAGTTTACACTACTCCTGCTAACGTTCCTGCTGATTGGGTTATCAGAGGCGTTGAATTCGTAGGTCACACTGATGCTCGTTATGCTGAAGACGTTGAAGCTGGTATCGTTAAGATATCTCCAGTTCTATACTATGACTCTTTGTACTCTGATCGTATTTCTTTCAAAGGTGTTGAAACAGGTGCTGGCGTTCACACTGTAACTATGGACGAAATGAACTTCGGTTCTGACTCTATCGTTGACTACGCTATGGCTGGTGAATACAACACTATCAGAATTATGTTCCCAGAACAACCTACTTTGAAAGCTGGTACTCAATACCGTGTTGGTTACGTATTAGAAGAACAAGCTATGTTCTGTTTAGCTACAGACCGTAACTTCTACTACAACAGCAACAACGAAGGTGTATACTACAGAGATGATGAAAACTTAGCTCCTTACAAAAACCGTTTCGGTAATGGTGGTGGCATGAACGTTCGCGTTAATACTCCAGAAGCTGGTACTGGTAGCTGGTTAGGAACTAGCGCTGGTTATGATGTTCCTATGATTCGTTTGTTGGTTGGTCCAAGACAAGAAATAGCTTCTCACACTATAACTCTTACTTGGGAAGGTAACGGTGGTATTTATAGCTCTACAACTTACGATCCAATCGAATCTGACGTAGCTGCTGAAGGTTCTTCTAGAACTTACATCATTGCTCCTGATAGCACTATCTACGAAGTTCTTGCTATCACTTTGGATGGTCAAGACGTAATGGCTGCTGCTGATTATGATGTTGCTGCTGGTTACTATACTTACACAATTTCTAACATTACAGCTGCTCACACTCTTCACGCTACATTCTCTACTGAAGGTGAAGATCCAGAAGATCCTACAGGAATCAACACTGTTGAAAACAACGTAAGAATAGCTTTACAACCAAATCCTGCTAACGCTCAAACTCAATTGTCTATCGAAGGTGTTGACGGAAACGTAAACTTCTCTATTATAGACATGAGCGGTCGCGTTATAGCTAGCGAAGTTATGAATGCTAACGAAGTTAAAACTATCAATGTATCTAACTTAGTAAAAGGTACTTACTTTGTACGCATCACTAACAACAACTTCACAAAGGTTGAAAAATTGATTGTTCGATAGTTTATTATACGACTAAATACAATTAAAAGGCTCGAAGCAATTCGAGCCTTTTTTATTTTTTAGGACTGCCTTGGCTCGTGGCAATATTTTGAAATATAGAGCGTAAACGTTATTTTGAGGATACTCTTGGTCGTAGCAGACAAACAAAATGGGATAAATACTTTTCCATGTCAGAAAAAAATCGTAAATTTGCATCTCCAAAATAGAATATATATATATGGAAAAAGAAAAGAAAGAAGAAGAATATCTTTCGGAATTGGACGTTTTGGAAGATGATGGTGCAAGCCTTGTGCTTCACAACGACGATTACCACACTTTTGATTATGTGATATTGGCATTGGAAGAGATATGTGGTCATACGACGTTGCAGGCGGAGCAATGCACGATGATGGTTCACTGCAAAGGTAAGTGTGTGGTGAAAAAAGGCAGCTACGAAGACTTGATGCCTATGCATCAAGCTTTGCTGGATAGGAAGCTAACATCGGAAGTGGTAAAGTAATATATAATATATATAGTATATGAGTTGGGTAGCCATAATAATATTGTTGATATTAGGAGTGAGCCTAGTGGCACTAGAGATAGTGGCGTTGCCGGGCCTTGTGTCGGGTATAGTAGGAATGATATTTTTGGGCGTAGGCGTTTGGCAAAGCTATTCCACCTATGACACTGTGGCCGGTAATGTGGTGTTGCTATCCTCTGTAGTAGTATGTCTATTATTAATAGTATTTCTTATGCGTTCTAAAACCTGGCGTTTCTTTGGCTTGAAAGCCGAAATAGATAGCAAGGTGAACACCGTGGACGAGCAAGTGTTGCCTGTAGGGGCAAGGGGCACAACGTTGTCGCGTTTGGCACCGACGGGCAAAGCTCTTATTAATGGGCAGCAAGTGGAGGTGCACACCGTCAGCGACTTTGTGGACGAGAATGTGGAAGTGGAAATAACTAAAGTGGAAGGTTATAAGATAACCGTAAAGAAAGTAGAAAAGGAATAAAGTATTAATACATATAATAAAAGGAGAATATAGTATGGATTTATTTTTTGTTTTGATAGCAGGGCTTTGCATTGTTATTCTTGCCTTGTTTTTGTATTTAGTGCCTATAGGGCTATGGTTTAAAGCCTTGGTGTCGGGCGTGCATATTTCGCTGTTGCAACTAGTGTTTATGCGTTTGCGTAAAGTGCCACCTACAATAGTGGTAAACAATATGATTTCAGCCACCAAAGCAGGATTACAACTTAATCAAAGTGAGCTAGAAGCTCACTACTTAGCAGGCGGTAGAGTGTCGGCTGTGGTAAATGCTCTTATTTCGGCAGATAAAGCCAATATGAGCTTGGACTTCAAAACAGCTACAGCTATAGATTTGGCCGGTCGTGATGTGTTCAAAGCCGTTCAAATGTCGGTAAATCCTAAAGTAATAGACACACCACCAGTGGCTGCTGTGGCCAAAGATGGTATTCAGCTTATAGCAAAAGCGCGTGTTACTGTCCGCACCAACATTAAGCAGTTGGTAGGGGGTGCCGGCGAAGAAACAGTGTTGGCTCGTGTTGGTGAAGGTATTGTAACTTCCATTGGTTCTGCCAACAGCCACAAGCAAGTGCTTGAAAATCCTGATTCTATATCTAAACTAGTGCTACAAAAGGGATTGGATAGCGGTACAGCTTTCGAAATATTGTCCATCGATATTGCTGATATTGATATTGGAAAGAATATTGGAGCTCAGTTGCAAATAGACCAAGCCAATGCCGATAAGAACATCGCACAAGCTAAAGCCGAAGAGCGTAGAGCTATGGCGGTAGCTTCTGAACAAGAAATGAAGGCTAAGGCTCAAGAAGCTAGAGCCAAAGTTATAGAAGCCGAAGCTGAAGTACCTAAGGCTATGGCAGAAGCTTTCAGAAATGGTAATTTGGGTATAATGGATTACTATAAAATGCAAAATATCCAAGCTGATACTAAAATGAGAGATTCTATATCTAAGCCTATGGCTACAGATAATAAAAACAATAAATAATTTGTAGATTCAAAGGCTTGAGAGAAGGGCAAGAGCGTTTTCCTCTGAAGGCTCGTGCTTTTGCCCTTTTTTACTTATAAATAAGAGACACACAAAGTAATAATGATTAGTTTTGAAAATGTAAATAAGTCGGATTGGAGATACAACCTGATGTATAAATATGTGCATTTTGTACATAATCACATATACTACAAGCAGTTCACCGTACTTCATCCCGAGCGCATTCCAAGCGGCAAGCCCGTGGTGGCTATATGTAATCACCAAAATGGACTTACCGACGCATTGGGAATATTGTTTGCCTTTGCCAAAGATGGTCGCAAACCAGTGTTCATAGCTCGTGCTGACATTTTTAAGAAAGAGATAGCAGCCAAAGCATTACGATTTTTGAAGATAATGCCTGCTTTTCGTGCTAGAGACGTGGGTAGTGCCGGTGTAGGCGAAAACGATGCTATCTTCAACCAATCTGCAGAGATCTTGAAAGAGAACGGAGTGGTGGCGTTATTTCCTGAAGCAGGGCACCAAGACCGCCATTTCTTAGGCACTTTCAAAAAGGGATTTGCTAGAATAGCATTCCGTGCTGCCGAACAGATGGACTTTAAAGAGCCGGTGTATATTTTGCCAATGTCTAACCACTACGACAACTATTTCTCAGTGCATGGACGTTTGGTTATATCCATAGGCGAACCTTTCGAGTTCAGCGATTTATATGAGTTGTACAAAGAGCAACCTCACCGTGCAGAGAAGATTCTTACAGACCGTGCTAGAGTGTATGTAAAAGACTTAATGCTTGATATTTCCAACACCAAATGGTACGATGAGTATGAATTGTTATGCTCCATGTATGGCAGGGAGATAATGAAGAGGGAAGGACTTTCCCAGCGCTATTTTCCCAACCACTTGAAAACATCGCAAAGAGTGGTGGAAATGCTAGATAAGTGTGAGAAAGAGGATCCTCAAAAATTCGAACGCTTGATGGAGAACACACGTTTGTACAACAAGGCGTTGGATAAAATGCACTTGAGAGATTGGATATTTGCCAATAGGCTTAAATGCTCAGGATTCTTTTTGCGTATGTTGCTAAGCATATTGCTGTTGCCATTCATCGTTATAGGTTGGGTGATAAATATAGTGCCGTTCAGTTTGAGCTCCTTGGTGACACGCAACATAAAAGACTTTATGCTTCACTCATCGTTCCATTTTGCAGTAGGGGCGTTGGTGTCATATCCACTTTGGTACATTATTACTACCGCAGTGCTATGGAGTGTTACAGGAGTGTGGTGGATAGCACTAATATATTTGGTGGCGTTGCCATTGTCGTTAGTAATATATTTGCGTAGCAAGGTGATGCTAAAGAAGTTCTATAACCGCATACGACGTTTTAGAATGTCATTCCGTGGCGAACGATATTATTTTATTGCAGTGGATACTCGCAAGAAAATAATGAAAGAAATGAAAGAAATAGACAAATAATATAATATGTAGCGAGAGAGCGAAAAACAGTAAGACTAATCGGTGTAAATGCTTCTCTTTCTTTTAGTAAAAATGAAAAGGGACGCGTTGTAGTTATTTTTTTTCGAAAAACAGCCGATAATCCGAGAAAAAACTGTATATTTGCAAATCGTTATATCTGAAGAATAAAATAATAAAATACTGATAATGAGACCTAATTTTTCAAAAGTTGATTTTAAATCACAAGCAGAAACACATGCTTCTTTCGAACAATGGGAAAAAGCAGAGGGTATAGAAAAGAATTGGAAAACTCCCGAACAAATAGACGTTAAGCCGGTGTATGGCGATGTAGATTTGTTGGGTATGGAGCATTTAAAATATGCTGCAGGTATCGCACCATTCTTACGCGGACCTTATTCTACTATGTATGTTATGAGACCATGGACTATTCGTCAATATGCTGGTTTCTCTACAGCCGAAGAGTCTAATGCTTTCTATCGTCGTAATATTGCCGCAGGACAAAAAGGTTTGTCTGTTGCTTTCGACTTAGCTACTCACCGTGGATACGACTCTGACCACGAACGCGTGGTTGGCGACGTAGGTAAAGCTGGTGTTGCTGTGGATAGTATTTTAGATATGAAGATTTTGTTCGACCAAATTCCTTTGGACAAAATGTCTGTGTCTATGACTATGAACGGTGCCGTTCTTCCTGTTTTGGCTTTCTATATTATAGCTGCTGAAGAACAAGGCGTAAGCCAAGAACAATTAAGTGGTACTATTCAAAATGACATCTTGAAGGAATTTATGGTGCGTAACACTTATATATATCCTCCATTGCCATCAATGAAGATTATCGCCGACATTTTCGAATATACTTCTAAGAACATGCCTAAGTTCAACTCTATATCAATCTCTGGCTACCACATGCAAGAAGCTGGTGCTACTGCTGATATTGAATTGGCTTACACTTTGTGCGACGGTTTGGAATACTTGCGCGCCGGTGTTAATGCTGGTATGTCTGTTGACGATTTTGCTCCACGTTTGTCTTTCTTCTGGGGTGTGGGTATGAACCACTTCATGGAAATTGCTAAGATGC
>JAFZEK010000223.1 GCA_017560705.1 Bacteroidales bacterium
GCCAATACTGCTTGGCTGTAAGGTCCTATAGCTTTAGGAGCCTTGTCTGTATTAATTATTTTATTCATCGTTGTGTTTTATTTTTTGTTTATTATTATTTTCTTGGATACCACTGTTTCGTCGTTAGACACTGTTATGATGTAAGCTCCGCCAGATAGTGCAGTCAAGTCCATGCGTTTGTTGGCTATCTGCACATTATCCTCGCTGTAGCACACTTTTCCGTCCATAGTCAGCACCTTTATGTTGTAGTTTTCGTTGGTATCTGCTTTTATGAAGAATACACCTGTAGATGGGTTAGGCACAAATTGTAGTTCCAACTCATCGCCTTCAGCCATTTCTATTCCTTCCAATTCTCCCACTGCAAATAGGTGTTTTTCTGATGAGTAGGTAGGTACACAATCTTGGAATTGTATTTTCACACGGTAGTAATAATTACCTTGGCGAGGCAAAGTGTCGTAGATAGAAGTAGCACTTCCGTTTATTCTTTCCCATTCGCCTTCTTCGTATTTGCGTTCCCATTGCACCACATCACCTTTGTAGTTTTGTATTCTGAAACGTCCCACTTTTTCACCTACATTCACAGTGTCGGCATTCATAGATACATTACCACCTACAGAATAGTTGATAGCTATAAGCACCACATTGCTAGTGTCGTAAATACCAGTAGAAGATACTATTCTACGGAAGAAAGTGCTATCGGCTAGTTCGCCAGGCACGTAGTTCATTCCGTTGTTTGTGTTAGGAGCGTCTACCCAAGTACCTTCTAAAGTTTTTTGTTGCCACAAATAAACGTAAGGTGCTGTTCTTCCTTCAGGCATTAAACCAACAAGAGAATCCACTGCCAAAGGTTGACGTCCTTCTAGTCCACAATATACTTGTGCACCCGATATTTCATTGTTTTCTATGTGTTCAAAGTCGGTAGTAAAATTACCTACTGTTCCAAGGCCTTCGCCGTAAGCGTTTACTGCAAATGCTCTTACGTAGTAGCGAGTATATTCGCTCAACGAAGTAGCTTGAGCCGAGAAATAACCGTTGTTGTCTATCGAGCTAGCAATTATCACCTCGGTGGAATCTTCTGGGAAATTTGCACTTGTGCTTAGGTAGAAACCGTAGCTAGAAACTTGAGCATCCACAGTGTCTTCCACTCTACCCTTCAACATAGCTAGGCTTTCGGTGATGTCCGAAGTGGTACGAGTCATCACTAGTGGAGCACCACTTAATGTGGTAAATTCTAATGTAGTAGCAGAATATGTTGTACAATATTGGTTTATAGCGTAGGCTCTTACATAGTAATGAGAGTTGCGGCTTAGTCCGCTCATAGTCAAATTGTAGATACCTTCGCCTTGCATAGAGTCTGCCATATAGTTGCCTTGTCCTAGCACAGGCTCAGCCGATGTGCTCCAGCATATACCTCTTTCTATCACATTTACACGTTGAGTATCCAACAAGTTGGAAGCTATAACAGCCGACGACGATGTAACGTTGGAGTAAGACAAGATGTTAAGAATTGGAAACGAGTCCAAAAGCATATAGCGGAATTGGATGAAATGAGTGTCCACTACGCTGATGTGCGATATAGGTTTGTTTATCTTAGAGCGTCCTGTATTATTGCCGCTGAAATCATACCAGCTCCACGATGATGGTGTAGAACGATAGGTAAAACGGTCGTTTCCACCTGAAGGATAAGAGGTTGTAGCACTATAGTAGGATGAATCACCGTTGGCAGCAACGATGTAGCAGCCTTGGTGTAGAGGGTTGCAATTCAAAGTATTAGAATAACTTCCTCTAAGCGACCATCCTCTTACATTCTTATCCACGTGATAGATAAGCATACCTTCGGCAGGAATATAGCGGTCCCATCCACGACGTAGACGGTTCTCTATTATATAGTATTCATTGACATTAGGCATCACAAGCTTATACGATACGTTGCTGTCTGCCAAGTTACCCATTGTTATCACTTCAGGGTCGGTAAGCGGAGTGTGAGTGTGCCAGCTTAGTATTTCTCTTTCCACAGCACAAAGTCCCGAAGGAGTGCGGCTGTTGTTGTTATAACATCCTTGGTGCATAAGACTAAAAGCTCCAAGACCAACACCTTCACCATTAAGGTCGGCACCATCTGTATCATAAAAGTCGGGCAAACCAAGCACATGACCAAACTCATGACACATAGCTCCAATACCGTCAGGATTAATACTGTCTCTCTTTTCGCCAGAACATGAGTAGGTGTAAACTTTCACGCCGTCTTTCACCACATTGTATTGATACAACATAGATTTATGAGGCCAAATAGCATCGGTGGAACCACCCGAAGACTGAGGAATACCGGCAAATATTATATGAACATTATCTAGCGTATCGTTGTTATCATTGTCATAATCGGCAAAGTTTATAGTGTAGGCCGAGTCCACAAAGAACATAGCATCTCTTACAAGGCGTTGCACGTTGGCATCGTGTCCGTAGTTAGTTTGACGACCATAGTACGCTAAGTTTTGAGGCATGCGACAAGGACCAAGCACAGTTACATCCAAATCCAACTGACCCATAGAGTTATCGTAGTAGAAATCTCTCAACGAGCCGGTAGCACCCGAAAGAGTAGCACCGGGATGACTAGCTATAGTATCCCAATAAGCATTAGTTGTAGTGAACGGACAGTCAGGAAAATCTACCAACACTACAAGTAATTTTGGAGAACCCGTCAATGGGAAAGTAGATGATTTAGCTTCAGGCTCGCCCTTGGCTTGCTTTCTCATTTCCAATTGTTCTGCCGAAAAGAATAGGTTTTTAGCTATATCAGCTATTGCAACACGTTCTTCCTGTGTTCTATACACAGGGTCAGTGGCGGGAATAGACGAAGCTACCATATTGCCTTCATCGTCCATTTTTGCAAACATCCACTCTCCTGAGTTGGTTTGCAACAAAGTGTAACCATCCACAGATTTTGCCCACGATAGATTCTCATCGCCTTGCAAACTTACGGTCAAAACACGACCGTCCTTTAGTTTTAGCTGCCTTGGTGTGCTGTCTGCCGGTATTGCGTATGCAGAAGATAGCAGAAACACAACAGCCAATAATGTCATTAATACTTTTTTCATTGTTAAACGTTTACGTTTCTATTTCTATTGTTATTCATTTTTGTAACAGCTTGCAAAGGTACATACTTTTACTACATCTCACAAGTTAAGAATATATAATTCAACTATTAGAGTGTAAAACATGTCGTTACACAGACTTTTTTATCAAGTAAAACCATCCCCCACCTCACCATAAAAGAGGAACAAAACAGTACTTTTCTCATTCTTTTCCCTCGGATATTCATTCCTTAAAAAGGCAATAACAGCCAGCCACTTCAACGGCTAATGGAACACATCTTTAACCGTAATACTCTGCAGACAAGGTGCTCCTTCTGCTCAGTAGCACTAGGCAATGTTATTTCCCTCCACAGGAAAAAACAGCTAGCTCCACAGGAAAAATTCATCTCCCCCGCAGAAAAAGTATAATTCAAGCCTTGAAATATATAATTCAAGGCTTGGTTTTTAAAATTCAAAGCTTGAAATATAAAATTCAAGACTTGGTTTTTAGAATTAGAGTGGGGGTAAAAAACTTTATGTGCGGTAGTCTTCAACTTTAGATGTACTAGCCGAAAATCTTTTCTCTAGA
>JAFZEK010000224.1 GCA_017560705.1 Bacteroidales bacterium
GAGGAATCTAGCAAAAATGCCTTTCTAATACAAAACCTCTCGCTTGGTTTTGCGGGTGCAAAGTTACTATTAATTTTTGGATTGGCAAAAGTTTTTAACCTTTTATTTTAGTGCACAAATGTAATATCTTATAGGTTAGTATTTTAAATATCTTCGATTAAGAAGAGAAAAGAGTATGGTAAATGGAAAATAAAACTGCCACACTTATGGGTCGTAAGTATGGCAGTTTGGGGTCGTAACTCCCATAGTTTTGGGTGCTAAGTGTGGGAGTTTTGAATGCTAAACCGCATAGTTGTAATAGTCTATTGAGTGCGGGTATTTTTAGAATGGAAAATACGATTGAGTTACAATTCCGTTTTTTCTTTGTTGGGGTGTATAAAAATGTATATGTGATTTTTTTGCGGTTATGTGGTCGTAGATATGATGTATATATAAAGAGTTTTCTCGTACATTGCTTTTTTTATTACTTTGTTTTTTTACTCTCAAATTAATTTATAGAAACCTGATTAACAGACGATATACATGAATATTTTATACAAGTGTTGTCGTATAAAGTGCGAAAACTTTTGTTATTATATCGTTATATTGAGAAAAAAAAGATGTACCTTTGCAAAACGATACTCGTGCAAAAAAGTGTCAAGAAATGCTTGATACTCGTGCGAAAAAGTGTCAAGAAATGCTTGATACTCGTGCAAAAAAATGTAATGATATGGAAAGAATACTATATAATAACTTATTACAGTGGAAGGTAAGTAATAAAGCTACAGATTGCTAAATGTTTTGTAGGCAAATCTGTAGCTTTCATTACATATATGAGTTAGAAAATCTTTTTAATCCATTTAGTTCTGTTTTTACCAAATGGTGGGTATTTTATAAAGAAGTCTATGGTGGTAGAGGTGCGTAGCACGGCCTTTTGGTGAGAGAAAGTGCTGTAAGAAAACTCTCCATGATAGTTGCCAAGTCCGCTGTTTTGTACTCCGCCAAAGGGTAGGTTGTGGTTCACGATGTGCATCAATGTGTCGTTTATGCACACTCCCCCCGACGATGTATCTCTTACCATCTTTTCTGCTAGGTTTTTATTTTCGGTGAAATAGTATAACGCTAATGGTTTTTTCCGAGAGTTGATAAAGCCTATCACTTCATCTATATCCTCGAATGTGTAGATGGGAAAAATCGGACCGAAGATTTCATTCTGCATAAGTTCCGAGTCGGGTGATACGTTTTCTATAAGGGTAGGGTGGAAGAAGCGACTTTCTTTGTCGTAGGTTCCACCGTAAATAACATCACCACAGCTTAGAAGATTCACCAAGCGGTGCATTGCTTTGTCCGACACTATGTGTGGGTATTCAGTGTTGTGCTGAATGTCTTTGCCATAAAAGGTTGATATTATTTCTTTGAACTGCTCTATAAATTTATGTTTTACGTCTTTATGTACAAAGATATAATCGGGTGCAATACATGTTTGTCCTGAGTTTACAACCTTTCCAAATGCTACTCTTTTAGTAGCAATTTCTATATTAGCATCTTTGTCTATAATACACGGACTTTTGCCCCCAAGCTCTAATGTTACCTTTGCTAAATGCTTGGCAGCTGCTTCCATAGCTATTTTTCCCAGCTCAGGGCTGCCTGTAAGGAATATGTGGTCGAATGGTTGTGCAAATAAGAGTGTGTTTACATCTCTGTGCCCTTCAAATACACTTACATATTCAGGATTAAATACTTCTTCGAGTATTTGTTTTATAACTTTGTTGGTGTGGCTAGAGTCGGGTGATAGTTTTAGAACCACACAGTTGCCTGCTGCTATAGCTCCCACCAATGGCATAAGTGCTAGCTGAAAGGGGTAGTTCCATGGTGTCACTATGAGGGTTAGCCCGTAGGGTTCATAGTATATTTGTGATTTTGCATTCACCACAAATAGTGTAGGACAAACTCTTCGGGGCTTTGCATATTTCTTACATAGTTTTATTTGTTGTTTTATCTCGGATTTTACTAGCCCTATTTCTGTTATATAAGCCTCGTATTCACTCTTATGCAAGTCTTTGTACAAAGCATTGGCTATGTCATATTCGTGTTGTGTTATCGACTTATATAGCATTTTCAAATGCCATATTTTGTATTCAGCTGAGCGTGTTTTTCCTTTTCCGAAAAACTCTCTTTGTGCAGTAATAGTGTTTTTTATGATGGTTTTATTTTCTTCCATTTCCATTGTGAATTAGGTTTTTAGTGTATTCTATCGCCAAAAGAACAAATGGTGCATAGCAAAGGTTTGCTATTGTTTCTTTTCATTGTCATCACTGTTTAGAAGGAAGCAATCTTGGTCAAATTCTTCGATGCTCATTGGGCGATATATTTCCACTCCAGTCTCGTCACAATAGTATTCCATACAGCTGAATTTTGCATTCTTATCAATGTCTTTTTCAAAGTCTTTGCTGTTTTTGGACCATGGTATATCTTTTAGTACATAGCTGTTTACGAGGTCTAGTAATAGTGCTCTTTGCGATGTTGCTATGTCTAGTTTCAGTTTTTTTGTCAGCATTTCATCACGGTGAGAGATGGATGTGTATCCACGAAAGTTTGTGGGTATAAACTTCCTAGCTTTCACTTTGGTGTTCATTAGTGTAGCACCTGTTTTGGTGGATTTTAGAATGTATTCTACATACACTATCCAATCATCTTTTTTTACCTCCCATTTATATATATAGGTGAACAGCACTGCATCTACACCGTATTTGGTAGCTATTTTTTTCAGAGTAGCAGTGTCGTTGATGTTAGCTTCCGTAAGGTTGTCTATTTTTGCTATCTCTACTGATACCAACGGACTAAGCACATAATATCCTTTGGATAAAAACGGTTTTCTCAATGACTGTAACATATAGTTTTTAGCCACATCGAGTTGATTATTATAGTTTCTATCGGCTATGTTTTTTGTCTTACGTTCAGCTTGGTCTATAGTGGGGGCTACGTATATTATAATTGGTTTTTCTTTATAGATGTCCTTGTATTTAGAGAGTTTGGATTCTGTTTTGCATCCGCCAATTAAAATACACAGCATTGCAATGGTCGTAAAACGAATTGTTCTCATTGGTATATCGTATATTGTAAATTTGTTAGGTTATTAGTTTGTTGTTTCACTGCTGGTTTCAGCATCATTTTTTTCAGCTTTCTTCTTTTTGCTGTTTTTCTTTTTCGTGTTTGGCTTATCTTCTTTTATAGCAGACTTTTGCTCATCGGTTAAGCTTGCTATTTTAGCTTTGTTTTGCTCATTATCTTTTAGCTTTCTCTTGCTTTTATCTTTTGAGCTATCTTTATCTTTTTTGTTTACTTTGCTCTGTTTGTCAGCTTTTTCTTTCTTTTCTTTTTTCTTATCTTTCTTCTTATCTTTCTTTTGCTCTTTTTCTAGTTTACGATTTTCTTTTTCGGCTTTTTTCTCAGCTTTTACTCTTTCTTTCTCTTGCTTTTCCGCAAGCTCACGTTCAAGAGGTTGTAATACCGCTATTGGTATCAATTCTTTTTTTAATGTTTCTACGTATTCAGTGGAAATAGGGTAGTCTGTAGCTTCTTTGTAGAACCATTTGAATGCCTCTTTGTATCTTTCTTGCACTGCTAGTGTAATGGCGTATTCCACACATTCACCTTGCTTATACACTGCATCTTTGGGCATTTTTTTTACCATTGCTCTATATTCTTTTTCTATTGGTACAAGGTTTTCGGGGTAGGGGTACATTGTGTAGGTTAAGAAAAGATTAGGCGATTCGTCTAAAATAGATTTCTGCGACGAACAACCTGTGAATAACACAACTACAACAATAGCTATAACTACTACAAATCTTTTTATATATCTGTCAAAAATAGGCATATCAAAAAAAAACTAATTAATTAGAATAGAATAACGGAGTTGGGGTATATTTATTTTTCCAATCTATAATTTATTATATAAAAAAAACGACAACCTATAAGCCGAGTTCTGTCATTTCTCTTCAAAAACAAGAGCTTTCGAAAAAGAAAAGTTCTATCATTTATCTAGGACTTTTGTTGCCAAAAGCCTCAATCAACCTACCCCCCGACAGCGAGC
>JAFZEK010000225.1 GCA_017560705.1 Bacteroidales bacterium
TCTGCAATGTTATTGGAAGTGTAAAGATACAAAAAAAAAGTGTATCTAAGATACTTTTCATCATTTTGCGACGTTTCAGCAACATGTTATCTGTCTAAAAGAAAGAGCTGATGAATGCACCTATTGTAAAATGGATACTACCCTTTGCCCTGGGGATATTGTTGGAAAATCTTTTTCCCATAGGTGGTGGCACGGTCTCGCTAGTGTTGAGTGTGGTCGTTGTAGCTACCATGGTGGTGTGTACTATAGTTGCATCGAAGGCTCGAGTGCTGAGGAATGCTTTCGTTGTCTGCTTTATGTTTTCGGCGTTGTTGCTAGGCTACAACTTGGCATGGTTGCATAATCCGTTGAGGCTACCCACGCATTATTATCATTCGATGGGCGAGGCTACAATGTTTGAGGTCACTATTATTGATAAGCCAACACCAACCGATAGGAATATTAAAGTGTTGAGCAGGGTGAATCATATACGCACGCTGCAAGGGTGGAGAGAGACAGAGGGTAAAGCAATTATATATTTTGCTAAGGACTCTATAGCCGAAACTTTAAACTATGGTGACAAGGTGCTTATTTCGGCTAAGCTGCAACATATAGAACCGCCGTTCAATCCCAAGGAGTTCGACTATAAAACCTATATGGAGCGTAGGGATGTTTTTGCACGTGCCTATGTGAAACATGGGCAATATACAGTGACGGAACATAATGTCGAACGAGGTATAATGTTTGTAGCCTATAGCTTGCGACACAAGCTGATAGATATAATACAGCAAGGCGGACTTTCAGAGCAAGAGAAGGCCATAGCATTAGCCATGTTGTTAGGATGGGACGAGAATGTGGATGCAGAGACGTTGCAAAAGTTTTCTGTTGCAGGAGTGTCGCATATACTTTGTGTGTCGGGATTGCATTTGGGCATAGTGTCGGCAATGGTAGGGGCGTGTCTTTTCTTTTTGGGTAATAGTCGGCGTAGTAGAATATTGAAAGGATGTATAAAGATTTTGGCACTGTGGCTCTTTGCTATGATGACGGGTTTAGCACCTTCGGCAATGCGTGCTGCCACTATGTTTTCGCTTATGACTGTGGGTAACACTTTCTTTACTCGTTCCAATACTTACAATAATATCGCCACTTCGGCTTTGATACTATTAGTTTTAGACCCCGATATGCTTTTCGATGTCGGTTTTCAATTGTCGTATTCAGCGGTGATAGGCATAGTAGCGTTGCATCCTTGGTTGACGGGATTGATAAAGCTGCCGCAGCATGTCGATGTTGGAGCAGTTTATAAGCTCCGACATGGTGAACCTAGTAGTACAATGCTTTATTTTTTAAATGTTTGCAATGCAATAGTATCAGTGTTGCTTCGGGTGGCTGATAAGCTGTGGAGTTATGCATGTGTATCCATTGCAGCACAGCTTTTTGTTATGCCGTTTATTTTATACTACTTTCACAATTTTCCGGTCTATTTCATTTTGGCTAATGTGGTTATCGTTCCTTTTGTAGGAGTGTTGCTTGTCACTCTCGTGCTTATGCTTATATGTTCACCTATGCAAGTCA